>JAFECV010000138.1 GCA_018241985.1 Pseudomonadota bacterium
ATCAACTTTGGCTCCAAGGCCGGCCGCTTTGGCAGTCTGATCGCCGGCGCCAACTACGCCGCCGCCAAGGGCGCAATTGCCGCGCTGACGCGCCAGATGGCGATGGAGTTCGGCCCCCGCGGCATCACCGTCAACTGCATCTGCCCTGGCGTAGTGATGAACGAGCGCACCCGCGCTCTGTGGGCGCAGCGGCGCACACTGCAGGAGCGCGAGCGCGTGCTCAGTGAAATCCCCCTTCGCCGCCACGCCGAAGTGGAAGACGTGGCCGCTGCCGTGGCCTTCTTTGCCAGCGAAGACGCTAGCTTCATCACTGGCGTGACCCTTGATCTCAACGGCGGGCAGACGATGGCTTGAAGGAGCGAGAGAGCGTGGCCCTCGGGGGGCTTGCCCTCAAAGTCGCTGGCAGAACGCGATGAGGTGATTGCGAAACCACTGGTGGCTGATGTTGATTTGTGGGCGGACGCGTGCCAGACCAGGTAAGCGGGAAACCGCGGGATGCGGGGCGGTGCGGCATAGCTCTCGAGGTCAAACAGATCGGCATGGGAGTGCACTATGCGTTAGGGCGGGGTGCAGGGCCAGACTGGTCTCACGCTACCGAAGGCCTGAAATGAACTACCCTCAGGCTGGGCGTACTGCGTGTCGCTCCGCCAACTCCCTTGAAGGGAAGGGGACACCGCCAGCGGCCGAGCCAAGCCGGCTCCGCGGATATCCGCGAACGGCCTGCTCCGCAGCCCCTCGAGCCCGTTTCATGTGTCGTGGGTCCCGTCAGGCGCGGTGGAGCAACTGAATATGGTTTTGCCTTCAACGCATGACTGCGTTGGGGAGCCTTGTCGTGCGGCGGCACTGTCTGCAACGCCCCGCCGTGCTCTGCGCTCGAATGTAAAACCGTACGACGCAAAACCGTATGACGCGGTGCACCGGTTCAGCGCGCGGCCAGCCGCGCGGCGGCCAGGTCCCAGCCGGCCCAGCCGCAGCTCTTGAACAGCACCGGGCCCGGCACGGGACGCGGCGGCTCGCGGATCAGATCGGCCAGGGTCGGCAGCGCCTGCAGGCCCAGACCAGCCTGCAGCAGATCCCCGGCTTCGTCGCGGGCGTCCGCGGCGTCGAGCACGATACGGCCATGCTTTGCTACATGGCGGCACAACGCGGGCGCGAGTTCGACCATGGCCGGGGTGAACGCACCGACCGCGGCGACAAAGGCATCGCCCCGCGGCGTCGCTCGCAGCACCACGGCACGGGCCGGCGTGCAGGTCACGACCAGTGGGCAGTCCGCGAGCGCCGCGTCCGGATCGTCGGTGATCCGCGCCGACAGGCCGCGCGAGCGGGCATGATCGGCCAGCGCAGCGGCGCTTGTCTCGCTGCGCGACGACACCACGACCTCGGTCACGCCCAGCCCGTCGCAGAACGCGTCCAGATGGGCGCGGCCCTGCACGCCGGCGCCGACGATCAGCAGCGGGCCGCGGCGATTCGGCGCGAGCCGCTGGGCCGCCAGCAGCGAGACCGCCGCGGTGCGGCGCGCCGTCACGGCCGGGCCGTCGAGCAGCAGGCGGCGCGCGCCGGTCGCCAGATCGAACACCACGACGTCGCCCTGGATCGTCGCGCGCGACGTGCCGGTATTGGCCGGGGTGAAGGTGATCAGTTTCGTGATCGCGATGCGGCCGTCGTGCGCCGGCATCACGAACAGGCTGCCGCCGCCCGGCAGCGCCAGCACCTGGCGCGGCGGCACCCGCACCGCGTCGTCGGCGAGCAGCCGCGCGATCTCTTCGGCAAGCGCCGGGTAGGGTAGAAGCGCGGCCGTCTGCGCGGCGCCGAGTACGCCGCCCGCGTCCGGATCAATGTAACGATCCGGCACCGTGCGCGCTGTCGTGGGTGGTCCTGAGCGCGCAGCGGATCGCGGCGCGCAGGCCGCGCACCATGTCGTCCTGCGACATCGACGGGTTGCCCTGCTCCGGCAGGTAGGGCAGGTGGATGAAGCCGCCGCGCGTGTGCCGGAAACCCCGCTGCGTCGCCAGCGTGTGCATCAGGCCGTAGAACACGTGGTTGCAGACGAAGGTGCCGGCGGTCTGCGACACCTCGGCGGCGACGCCCTCGTGCTGCAGCGCGAGCAGCATCGACTTGATCGGCAGCGTGGTGAAGTAGGCGGTCGGCCCGCCCGGGACCACCGGCCGGTCGACCGGCTGCGCCGCGGCGTTGTCGGCGATGCGCGCGTCCTCGACGTTCAGCGCGACGCGCTCGAGCGAGACCGCACCGCGGCCGCCGGCCTGTCCGACGCAGATGACCAGCGACGGGCGGTGCTCCAGCAGCAGGTCGTGCAGCACGCGCAGCGACTCCCTGAACACCGTCGGCAACTGCGCCGCGATCACGCGATGCCCGGCGACCCGGCGCCCATGCAGCGCATGCACCGTGAGCCAGCTTGGGTTCAGCTCTGCGCCGCCGAACGCATCGAAGCCCGTCAGCAGCACGGTCGGGCTGGGAAGCGGCGCGGCCGCGGCGGCCGGACGGCGAGCGGTTACCATGGCGCCACTGTAGCGCACCGCAAATGCTGCGCCGCACAAACTGGAGACCCGCGATGAAGTGGGAAGGCAATCGCGAATCGGACAACGTCGAGGACCGGCGCGACGACGGCTCGGGCGCCGGCTTCGCCGTCGGCGGACGCCATATCGGCATCGGCGCCATCGTCGTGGCGCTGGTGGCTTCCTACTTCTTCGGCATCAACCCGATGACGGTGCTGAGCCTGCTCGGCGGCGGCGGCGCGCCGGTGGCGCAGACGCAGCCGGCGGCCCACGCGCCGCCAGCGGACGACCAGATGGCGCGCTTCGTCTCGACCGTGCTCGCCGACACCGAAGACGTATGGTCCGACATCTTCTCGAAGGCCGGCGCGACCTACGTCGACCCGAAGCTCGTGCTGTTCCACGGTGCGACCTCCACGGCCTGCGGCCAGGGCGAGGCCGCGATGGGGCCGTTCTATTGCCCGGTCGACCGCAAGGTGTACATCGACCTGGACTTCTACCGCACGCTGAAGGAGCAACTGGGCGCGCCGGGCGAATTCGCCGAGGCCTACGTGATCGCGCACGAGGTCGGCCACCATGTGCAGAACCTGATCGGCGTCAGCGCAAAGGTGGATGAGCTGCGCAGCCACGCGAGCCAGGCGCAGGCGAACGCCTTGAGCGTGCGGCTGGAACTGCAGGCCGACTGCTTTGCCGGCGTCTGGGCGAATCACGCGCAGGCCGCGCGCCACATCCTGGAGAACGGCGACATCGAGTCGGCGATGAACGCGGCGGCGAAGATCGGTGACGACGCGCTGCAGCGCGCCGCGACCGGACGGGTCGTGCCGGAGACCTTCACCCACGGCACCAGCGCGCAGCGCGCGCACTGGTTCAACACCGGCCTGCAGGACGGCACCGTACGCAGCTGCGACACGTTCGGCGCGAAAAACCTGTAGCGACGGGCTATAGCGACCGATAGCGACGTATAGCGACCCGTACAGCCGACCCAGGGCGCCGGCGCCGGGGCGCGATTTGGCGTGTATCCGGCCGCATCGGCGCACGGTGCGACAATACGGGGTTGATGACTCATACTTTCTCGACTCTTTCGCTGGCCCAGCCGCTCGAGCGCGCGGTTGCCGATCTGGGCTACGAATCCATGACCCCGATCCAGGAGCAGGCCATTCCGGTGGTGCTGCAAGGCCGCGACGTGATGGGCGCGGCCCAGACCGGGACCGGCAAGACCGCGGCGTTCGCGCTGCCGCTGCTGCAGCGCATGCTGCGCCACGAAAACACCTCGGCCTCGCCGGCGCGCCATCCGGTGCGCGCGTTGGTGCTGCTGCCGACACGCGAGCTGGCGGTGCAGGTCGCGCAGGCCGTCTCCGCCTACGCCAAGTACACTGGGTTGCGCGCGACCGTGGTGTTCGGCGGCGTCGACATGAAGCCGCAGACCGCCGAGCTCAAGCGCGGCGTCGAGGTGCTGGTCGCGACGCCGGGGCGGCTGCTCGACCACATCGAGGGCAAGAACGTGGTGCTGAACCAGGTCGAGTACGTGGTGCTCGACGAAGCCGACCGCATGCTCGACATCGGCTTCCTGCCCGACCTGCAGCGCATCTTGAGCTACCTGCCGCAGCAGCGCACCACGCTGCTGTTCTCGGCCACCTTCTCGCCCGAAATCCGGCGCCTGGCCTCCAGCTATCTGCAGGACCCGGTGACGATCGAGGTTGCGCGGCCGAACGCCACCGCCGCGACCGTGACCCAGCATTTCTACAGCGTGGCCGACGACGACAAGCGCCGCGCGCTGCGCCAGCTGGTGCGCAGCAAGGGCATTGCCCAGGCGTTCGTGTTCGTCAACAGCAAGCTCGGCTGCGCGCGGCTGGCGCGCGCGCTCGAGCGCGACGGGCTGAAGACCGCCGCACTGCACGGCGACAAGAGCCAGGACGAGCGGCTCAAGTCGCTCGACGCGTTCAAGCGCGGCGAGGTCGATCTGCTGGTCTGTACCGACGTGGCCGCGCGCGGGCTCGACATCAAGGACGTGCCGGCTGTCTTCAACTACGACATTCCGTTCAACGCCGAGGACTACGTGCACCGCATCGGGCGCACCGGCCGCGCCGGCGCGGAAGGGCTGGCGATCAGCTTCGTCGGCGGCGGCAACGACGCGCGGCTGGTGGCCGAGATCGAGAAGCTGATCCGCCGCAAGTTCGAGATCGAAGCGATCGAGTTCGAGGAAGACCGGCCGAACATCCGCCGGCAGGGCCGGATCAACGACGGTCGCCGCGCCTGGCGTGACGCCAGCGACTCGCGCGATGCGCTGGATGCGCCGCGCGGCCGTGCGGTGCCGGCGCGCGAGGCGCCGAACGATCCGTTCTTCGACCAGCCTTACCAGGAGAGCGACAGCGCCGCGCCGCCGGCCTGGGAGGCGGCCACGAAGAAGCAGGCCTCGCGCGTGTCGGCAAACATCAAGCCCCGGCGCAAGGTCGCGGCGCTGTTCAAGTCCGAGTGAGCAGGGCTCAAGCCGGCCCCTAGCCGGGCACCTGCGCCTGCGCGCATCGCACTTGGATCAGTTCGCCGCCGAGGTAGTGGCCCGGCGCGGCGCGCGAAGCATCGACGCGCAGCGCGCTCAGCGCGCCCCCCCAGACGCAGCCGGTGTCCAGCGAAATCAGGCCCGGCCGATCGAGCCAGCCCAGCGTGGACCAGTGGCCGAATGCCACGGTGACGTCTGCGGTTTGCCGGCCGGAAACGTCGAACCACGGCATAGTGCCGGCCGGCGCGGCGGCCGCGCCTTCCTTGGTCGCGAACTCCATCACCCCGTCGGCGCTGCAGAAGCGCAGCCGGGTCAGCGCATTGACGATCACGCGCAGCCGATCCGCGCCTTGCAGATCGTCGCGCCACGACGCCGGCGCGTTGCCGTACATGCGGCGCAGGAAATCTCCCAGATCGCCGCCGCGCAGCACGTCCTCGACCTCGGCCGCCAATGCTATTGTTTTGTGAGCGTCCCATGAAGGCAGGACGCCGGCATGCACCATTAAAATCGTTTGTCCGGCGATCGTCTCCTGCAGCGCCATCCGCTGTGCGCGCAGCCAGTCGAGCAGCGCGGCCCGGTCGTCGGCCTGCAGCACCGCGTCCAGCGTGTCGCTGCGGTGCTGCGGGCGCACGCCGTGCGCGACCGCCAGCAGATGCAGGTCGTGGTTGCCGAGCAGGCAGCGCGCCGCGCCGCCGTAGCGCACCATGCGGCGCAGCACCGCGAGCGAATCCGGGCCGCGATTGACCAGGTCGCCGAGCTGGAACAGCGTGTCGCGGCTCGGCGAGAAACCGATCTCGCCCAGCAGGCGATCGAGCGCGGCGTCGCAGCCCTGCACGTCGCCGATCAAGTAAAGTGCCATGCCGGTTTCAGTGTGCGGAAGACTGCAGCCATCAGGCTGTTGTTCTTGGCGTCTTCCTTCGCTTCGATCTCCGTGATCTCTCGATTCACTAGGTCGAAGTCCAGTCCCATGACCGTGCAGTAGGCCAGCGTTTGCGGCCTCGTCGGCAGGCGTTTGCCCTTGCGCCATTCGCTGATTCTCGACGGTGGGATGCCTGCGGCGGTGATGCGGCGCACGTCGTCAGCTTTGAGGTCGGCGAGCGATTCAAAAAACATCTTGACATCCTTTCCACGTTTGGTAAATTACCCGTGGTGCTTACCGTTCGTGTAAGCACCACGTGTTATCACATTTTGCCACTGGGATCGTCAGGGTGTCAGCAGTTCAAGTCTCGGTACTTCCGGCGAAGCATGT
>JAFECV010000139.1 GCA_018241985.1 Pseudomonadota bacterium
TCGGGGCGCAGGACGACATCAAGATCCTCACCAGTTGCCCGAGCTGCCTGCAGGGCCTGCAGCGCTACGGCGACGACCTGCAGAGCGGACTGCTCGAGGCCGACTACATCGTGGTCGAGATGGCGCGCCAGATCCTCGGCGAAGGCTGGCTGCCCGAGTACGTGCAGCGGGCCAACGCCGGCGGCATCGAGCGGGTGCTGGTCTGACGCAGGCGGCCGGGACAGCATCGGGGGCATCGCCCGGATGGGACAATGCCGGCAGGTTCCGACGATTCTTCTCCCGCAGGTGACATTCGCATGGCAGGTCTGCAATCGGGCGCTCCGACGCCGACGAACATCACGGTGCACGAGCAGTCGCGCCTGCTCGAAGTCAGCTTCACCGACGGCGCGACGTTTCGCATCCCGTTCGAGCTGATGCGGGTGTATTCGCCGTCGGCCGAGGTGCAGGGCCACGGCCGCGGCCAGGAAGTGCTGCAGACCGGCAAGCGCGAGGTGAGCCTGACCGCGCTCGAGCCGGTCGGCAACTATGCGGTGCAGCCGACCTTCTCGGACGGGCACGACAGCGGCATCTTTTCCTGGGACTACCTGTACCACCTCGGCGCGCAGCAGGAGAAGCTCTGGGCCGACTACCTTGCGCGGCTGGCGGCCGCCGGCCGTGACCGCGACGAGGCCATGCCCGCGCGGCCGGCAAAGCATGGCCACGGCCATCGCCACGGGTAGCAAAGGCCGGCGCGAGGCCGGCGCAGTTTGCTATTTAATGAATAGCATGAAGCGAAGATACTACCTGCGCTTGCGGCCGATTTCTCTCTAAAAAGCGACAGATTCCCGAGAAATTCCACGCGGAATACGGGGTTGTGGCCGCGCGCGCGGCGTTTCCGCTCTAGCATGCTTGCCATGACAGCGACGCATTTCGGCTACGAATCGGTCGACGAGCGCGACAAGGCGCGCCGCGTGCGCGGCGTGTTCGACTCGGTCGCGCCCCGCTACGACCTGATGAACGACCTGATGTCGCTCGGCCTGCACCGGCTCTGGAAGGCGTACACGGTGATGGTGGCCGACCTGCACGAGGGCGACCGGGTGCTCGACATCGCGGCCGGCACCGGCGACCTCGCGCTGGCGTTCGCGCGGCGCGTCGGCGCATCGGGCCGGGTCGTGCACACCGACATCAACGAGGCGATGCTGCGCGCCGGGCGGGATCGGCTGCTCGACGCCGGCGTGGTGCTGCCGACGCTGGTGTGCGACGCCGAGCAGCTGCCGTTCGCCGATGGCTCGTTCGACCGGGTCAGCGTCGCGTTCGGCCTGCGCAACATGACGCACAAGGACCTCGCGCTACGCGAGATGCAGCGCGTGCTGCGCCCTGGCGGCAAGCTCCTCGTGCTCGAATTCTCCAAGGTCGCGAAGCCGCTGACGCGCGCCTACGACTGGTATTCGTTCGAGGTGCTGCCGCGGCTCGGCCGCTGGGTCGCCGGCGACGCGGCGAGCTACCGCTACCTGGCCGAATCGATCCGCATGCATCCGGACCAGGAGACGCTGAAGGCGCTGATGCAGTCGTGCGGGTTCGGCCATGTCGACGTTCACAACATGTCCGGCGGCGTGGTCGCGCTGCATGTCGGCATCAAGTGCTGATCGACCGTTGTAGGTAGGGCAGGCTGCGCGCGCCGTGTCGGCGCACCGCAAACCAAGGGGGAAGAACATGAAGATCTGGTCGCTGATGGTGCTGGTGCTGGCATTGACCCTGGGGCTTGCCAGCCATGACGCCGACGCGCGGCGCCTCGGCGGCGGACGCTCGATCGGCCAGCAGTCCGGCCACGTGACGCAGCGCGAGGCCGCGCGCGCGCCGGCCAACCCGGCCAACGGCACGCAGAACGCGAACCAGGCGGCACCGGCGCAGCCGGGCGCGGCCGGCGCGGCGGCCCAGCCGCGCCGGCCGCTGGGCGGCATGCTCGGCGGGATCGCGGCCGGGCTGGGCCTGGCCTGGCTCGCGCACACGCTCGGCTTCGGCGCCGAATTCGGGCAGGTGCTGCTGATCGGGCTGATCGTGTTGGTCGCGCTCGCCGCCTGGGGGGCGCTGGCGCGCTCGCGCCGCGCGGCTAATTCGGCTACAGGCGGCAGCGGGCCGCTCGCGTTCGAGGGCGCGGTTCCGGCGCCGGTGACGCCACGCCAGTACAGCCCGGCCAACGTCGGCAACGACGCGTCGGCGCGGCCCTGGGAACGCAGCGGCCTGCCGCTCGACGACATGGCGGCGGCGCGCGCCGCGCCGCCGTTGATCGGGTCGGCGCTGGCCGGCTCGCAGACCTGGGGCATTCCGGCAGGGTTCGACGCGGACGGTTTCCTGGCCGCGGCGAAGCGCAACTTCGTCACGCTGCAGGCCGCCTGGGACCGCTCCGACGTGGGCACGCTGCGCACGATGATGACCGACGGCATGCTCGGCGAGATCAAGGCGCAGCTGGCCGAGCGCGAGACGCACGGCAGCGGCGCGCCGAACCATACCGACGTGGTGATGCTGCAGGCCCAGCTGCTGGGCATCGAAGACCTGGGCAGCGAGTACCTCGCCAGCGTCGAGTTCTCCGGGATGATCCGCGAGGAGCCGTCCGCCGGCCCGAGCCCGTTCCGCGAGGTGTGGAACATGTCCAAGCCCAAGGACGGCGCCAGCGGCTGGCTGGTGGCCGGCGTGCAGGCGCTGCAATAGCGTCGGCTCGGCGACGACGGCTGGGCGAGCGTCTGGCTGCCGCCGTGGCCCGCGTGCCCCGGGCGTACGCCGCTTTCGGGGAATAATCGGGGCCATGGCAGCCCCTTCGTCCCCGCTCGATGCCCTGACCGGCGCCCTCGACAAGTTCGCCGCGAACCTGCGGCCGCCGGACTGGCTGGTGGACGAGCTGCAGCACCGGCTGGTGCTGTTCCTCAACCACGTGCTGCAGCAGGAGCCCGAGGCGATGGCCCGGCTGGCGCGCCACACGGGCCGCGTCGTGCTGGCGCAGTGGCGCGCGTTCTCGATCCGCCTCGCCACCACGCCGGCCGGCCTGCTGGACTTGGCGGCGCCGGACGCGCCGGCCGACCTGACGCTGACGATGGTGCAGAACTCGCCGTTCGACCTGGCGCGCTCGGTGCTGCGCGGCGACCAGCCCGGCGTGCGCATCGAGGGCGACGTGCAGCTCGCGACCGAAGTGAGCTGGCTGGTCGATCACCTGCGTTGGGACGCGGAAGAAGACCTGTCGCGGCTGGTCGGCGACGCGCCGGCGCACGCGCTCGCAGAGGCCGCGCGCGGCATCGCGGCGGCGCTGCGCCGCTTCATCCCGGGCGGGAAATGAACCACCCCCAGTCTTCGCGCACTGCGTGTCGCTTCGCCAACCCCCTCGAGGGGGCGTACCCAGCGGTCTGGCAAAGCCAGTTCCGCGGGTGCCCGCGCATGGCCTGCTCCGCGACCATTGGTCTCATTGGGTTTTACGCGATGCGGGTGGCGTGCGACGCTGTGGACAACTGACATGGCAGATATCAAGAACTACACGCTCAACTTCGGGCCGCAGCACCCGGCGGCGCACGGCGTGCTGCGGCTGGTGCTGGAACTCGACGGCGAGGTGGTGCAGCGCGCGGACCCGCACATCGGCCTGCTGCACCGCGCGACCGAGAAGCTGGCCGAGCACAAGACCTACATCCAGTCGCTGCCGTACATGGACCGTCTCGACTACGTGTCGATGATGAGCAACGAGGAGGCGTACTGCCTGGCGATCGAGAAGCTCCTCGGCATCGAGGTGCCGCTGCGCGCCAAGTACATCCGCACGATGTTCGCCGAAATCACCCGGCTGATGAACCACCTGATGTGGCTGGGCTCGCACGGCAACGACTGCGGCAGCTCGACGATCCTGATCTATTGCTTCCGCGAGCGCGAAGACCTGTTCGACATGTACGAGGCGGTGAGCGGCGCGCGCATGCACGCGGCCTACTTCCGTCCCGGCGGCGTCTACCGCGACCTGCCGGACACGATGCCGCAGTACAAGGCCAGCCCGGTGCGCAGCGCGAAATCGACCGCGGCGCGCAACGCGAACCGGCAGGGCTCGCTGCTCGATTTCATCGACGACTTCTGCCGGCGCTTTCCGAAGTACGTCGACGAGTACGAAATCCTGTTCACCGAGAACCGCATCTGGAAGCAGCGCACGGTGGGCATCGGCGTGCTGTCGCCCGAGCGCGCCCTGAACCTCGGCGCGACCGGACCGATGCTGCGCGGCTCGGGCATCGCCTGGGACCTGCGCAAGACGCAGCCGTACGATGCCTACGACCGCGTCGACTTCGACGTGCCGGTCGGCAAGACCGGCGACAGCTACGACCGCTACCTGGTGCGGGTCGAGGAGATGCGCCAGTCGAACCGCATCATCCAGCAGTGCTCGGCCTGGCTGCGCGCGAATCCGGGGCCGGTGATCGTCGACAACTACAAGATCGCACCGCCGCCGCGCGAACGCATGAAGTTCGGCATGGAGGACCTGATCCACCACTTCAAGCTCTTCACCGAGGGGTTCCGGGTGCCGGAGGGCGAAGCCTACGCGGCGATCGAGCACCCGAAGGGCGAGTTCGGCATCTACATCGTCAGCGACGGCGCGAACAAGCCGTACCGGCTGAAGATCCGGGCCCCGGGCTTCGCGCACCTGGCCGCGTTCAATGAAATGACCCGCGGCCACATGCTGGCGGACGCGGTGGCGATCATCGGGACGCTGGATATCGTGTTCGGGGAGATCGACCGATGAATCCGCAAACCAGCCAGCCGCCGGCCGCGCCGTTTTCGCCGGCGATGCTCGCGCGGTTCGCGAAAGAGGTCGCGAAATTCCCGCCCGAGCAAAAGCAGTCGGCGGTGATCGCCTGCCTCACGATCGTGCAGCACGAGCGCGGCTACATCAGCCAGGACAGCGAGAAGCAGGTCGCCGCCTATCTCGGCATGCCGCCGATCGCGGTGCACGAGGTGACCACCTTCTACAACATGTTCAACCAGGCGCCGGTCGGCAAGTACAAGCTCAGCGTCTGCACCAACCTGCCGTGCCAGCTGCGCGGCGGCCAGGACGCGCTCGAGCACCTCGAGCGGCGCCTGGGCATCAAGATGGGCGAGACCACGGCCGACGGCCTGTTCACGCTGCAGCAGAGCGAATGCCTCGGCGCCTGCGCCGATGCGCCGGTGATGCTGGTCACCGACCGCACCATGTGCAGCTTCATGAGCAACGAACGGCTCGACCAGTTGATCGACGGCCTGCGCGCGGCCGAAGACGCCGCGGCCGCCGAGGTGAAATGATGTCGCCGCAGCAAGTGCTTTCCCAGTTCGCCGCGACCGGCGTCGAGACCTGCTTTCACGGCCGCCACATCGATCCGCAGATCTACGCCGGCCTGGACGGCAGCAACTGGCGCCTGAAGGACTACCTGGCGCGCGACGGCTACCGGGCGCTGCGCAAGATCCTCGGCAAGGACGACGCTGCCGGCAACGCGCCCGGCATGACGCCCGAGCAGGTGATCGCCGAGGTCAAGGCCTCCGGGCTGCGCGGCCGCGGCGGCGCCGGCTTCCCGACCGGCCTGAAGTGGAGCTTCATGCCGCGCCAGTTCCCGGGCCAGAAGTACCTGGTCTGCAATTCGGACGAGGGCGAACCGGGCACCTGCAAGGACCGCGACATCCTGCACTACAACCCGCACATCGTGATCGAGGGCATGGCGATCGCCGCCTACGCGATGGGCGCCACGGTCGGCATCAACTACATCCACGGCGAGATCTTCACGACCTACGAGCGCTTCGAGGAGGCGCTAGAGGAGGCGCGCGCCGCCGGGTTGATCGGCAGGAACATCCTGGGCAGCGGCTTCGACTTCGAGCTGCATGCGTTCCACGGATTCGGCGCCTACATCTGCGGCGAGGAAACCGCGCTGCTCGAATCGATCGAGGGCAAGAAGGGCATGCCGCGCTTCAAGCCGCCGTTCCCGGCGAGCTACGGCGTGTACGGCAAGCCGACCACGATCAACAACACGGAAACCTTTGCCGCCGTGCCCTGGCTGATCCGCCATGGCGCGCAGGCGTACCTGGAGTGCGGCAAGCCGAACAACGGCGGCACCAAGATCTATTCGATCAGCGGCGACGTCGAGCGGCCCGGTAACTACGAAATCCCGATGGGCACGCCATTCCCGAAGCTGCTCGAACTCGCCGGCGGCGTGCGCGGCGGCCGGGGGCTGAAGGCGGTGATTCCGGGCGGATCGTCCGCGCCGGTGCTGCCGGCGTCGAT
>JAFECV010000013.1 GCA_018241985.1 Pseudomonadota bacterium
GATGACCCCATCATCACAACAAGGCTACAGCCGCACCAACATCGCACTGCACTGGCTGATGCTGGTGTTGATCGTCGCGGTGTATGCCTGCATGGATCTGCACGATCTGTTCCCCAAGAGCAGTCCGATCCACGACGGCCTGAAGACCTGGCATTACATGCTCGGCCTGACGGTGTTCGTGCTGGTGTGGCTTCGGTTGCTGGCCCGCGTCGGCCGATCCACCCCGCCGATCGAGCCCAAGCCGCCGGCATGGCAGGAGTCGCTGGCCAAGCTCGTCCACCTGCTGCTGTACGTGTTCATGATCGCGATGCCGCTGCTCGGCTGGCTGACGCTGAGCGCGAAGGGCAACCCGATTCCGTTCTGGGGATTCACGCTGCCGCACCTGATCGGCCAGAACAAGGATCTGGGCAAGCAGATCCAGGAAGTGCACGAGACGATTGCCACCATCGGCTATTTCCTGATCGGCCTGCACGCGGCGGCCGCGCTCTTTCATCACTACGTGCAGCACGACAACACCCTGCGGCGCATGCTGTCTCCGCGCGGCGAAGCCAACGGGCCCAAGGGGCAATTGCGCGCTCGAATAAAATAGCGGGCGACGGGCCTTCCCGCATGGTGAAGCGGCCAACCGGGTCAGGTGGGGAACCAAGCAGCCCTAACTGTGGAGTCAGTGCCGGGGTCAAGGCTCGTCACCTATCTTGCGCGAGCGCAGCGCCGGGCGGTCACGCCGCAGCGGACGGCGTTAAGCAGGTTGCGCGATGGCCTCGGTGAGCAGCCCCATTCCGCGGTCCCAGGCGCCGGCCATGTCGGCGAACATCGGCGCGGCATCAAACGGCCGTCCCGAGTTGACCGCACGCGCGCCCTTCAGGATCAAGGCCTTGTGGCCCTGCGAAATCAGGTCGAAGCATTCGGCCGCCGCGGTCAGCGCAGACTGCAATTCGCCGGCACCACGCGTGGCATGCCAGCGCAGGTGCGCCGCCGTCAGATCGTAGGCGGCGCCGGCCTGGCGGATCGCGGCAAAGGCCCAGGCGTGGTAGTACGGCAAGCCCCTGGCCTGCAGTTGCGGCAAGTTCTGCGCGAAACTGTCGCCGAAGCGCCGCACCGGATTGCGTGCCGGCCGGCGCGCGAGATGCCGCCGCAGCCGATCGAACGAGCGTGCGGCAAGCACGTCCGGCGCCAGCCTTTGCAGCCGGTCCACGTGGATCAGTTCCGCATAGAGCGGCAGAAAGCTCGGGTCCGGCCCGACATCGAGCCGGAACAGGCGGGTGAAATCCTCGCCGCCGAGTTCGAAATAGCCGCCGTTGTGAAAATAGCCGAGCCGGCGCGCGTCCAGGTCCACGTCCGCCAGCAGGATGGTGGTCTTCACGTGATTGTTGCGGTAGTCGGTGCCGGCCGTGTCGGGCAGCCAGAATGCATCCGCCTCGGTGCCGATGAGCTTGCCCGCCGCCAGATGTTCGAGCGCATGTTCGATCAGCGGACGCCAGACAGTCAGTTCCTGGACATCGATGCCGTACAGGTCGCGCAACTCATCGTGCGGCGGCTTGAAGAAGGTCCACTGGTCGCCCTCGAAGTCCACGGCCAGCGTGAATCCGAGCATCGCGAGCGGCTCCAGCCCCAGCGCATGCACGAGCTCGATCCAGACGTCGATGTAGCAGTTCTTCTCGAGCCACACCGCTTCGGGGCCGTGCAGCGCGTGCGGCCGGTAGCCCGCGGCCTTCAGCGCCGGCACGGCCGTTGCGCGGCTCACGGTCATCGCTGGGGCCATAGCTGGGCCCGAACCGCGTCCGGCCAGGTCTTGGGGTCGAAACCGTGCGCCCGGATCAGCGCCAGCGTCACGCGCTCCAGGCCAAAACCGAGGCAGGCCGTGTGCGCCAGCGATCCGTCGGCACCGCTGATGCCGAATTTCGAAGTGAAATAGTCCTGGTGCCAGTTGAACGAGCACAGCGCGGTCGGGTTTTCATGCGAGATCACCGGCACCAGGATCTCGAACTTCAGCCGCTGATCGCGCTGGTTCGCGGCCATCATCTTGCCGGCGCGGCCGAAGAACGGATCGGACGCGACGTCGCTCTGCGTCGGCAGTTCCAGCCCCTGCAGGATCGCCAGGCCGCGCTGCAGCCATGCATCGCGCCATTCGAGCACGTCCTGCGGCTTGCCCATGCGCACGAATTCGCGCACGCGAAACGACTGCAGGCGCGTCGGTTCGTCGGACGGCTCGTGCCGATACACCCAGGCAAGCAGCGTCACCAGCCGCCCATTGCCCGGCAGCAGGCCGCTGAAGGCCGGGTAGACCGGGTAGCAGGCGGCGGGGTTGAGCATGACCTCGGTCATGTCGAGCAGGTCGTCCCAGCGCTCGCCGCGCTCCACGCGGCTCGACAGCTCGCGCCCCTGGGCCTCGTTGCCGAAGAAGCTGTGCACCGAGCCCGACAGCTGCGGGAAGCTGTTCATGTACCCGACCTTGTCCAGCACCGCGCGCGGCAGCACCGGCGGAAACAGCATCTGCTGCGCGCCGTCCGGCGCCGCAACGCGGCCCACCAGCGCATCGAACCGGGCCAGGATGTCCTCGAACACCGCGCCCCGGCCGTAGCCGCCCTTGACCCCGGTCGGGATGATCAGCCCGTGCTCGACCAGGCCCTTGTAGAAGCTTTCGATATCGTAGGAATCGGTCATGACGCGTCCTTGAAGACCAGCATCATCGATGCGCTCTTGGCCACGATCCGGTCGTTCGAGATCATCAGCGCGGCCGACAGCGCATCGCGGTAGTGCCGCCCCAGGCTAAATGGGGTGTCGTTCTTGTAGCCGAGAATGCCGACGATCTGCAGCGCGCGATGAACGATCTGCGGCGCCGCCTCCGAGCAGGCGATCTTGAGGTTGTTGCACTTCAGTGCCCACTCGATCGACAGCAGTTCGTCCATTCCGGCCGCGCCTTCAGGCAGCGCGTCGAAGTCGCGCGCCGCGGCCTGCCAATTCTGTTTCATGGTCTGCAGCTGGATCGCCACTTCGGCCAGGCGCTGCGCGGTCGGCGGCACGCTGCCCGGTCTCTGCCGCGCCTGCCCGCGCACGAAGGTCGCCGCCCTGGCCACGGCGTCGGCCGCGATGCCCCACCAGAGCGAAGACCACAGGATGTGCGAATAGGGCACCATGGTCTGCGCCGCACTGTCGGCGAACGCGCCCGGCACGACCTGCTGGTCCGGCCCCGAGGACTCGAGCCGGAATCCGGGGCTGCAGGTGCCGCGCATGCCCATCGTGTCCCAGCTCGTGGTCTGCCTGAGCGCCCAGTCCTCGCGCTTGACCAGGACCAGCACCTGGTCGTTGGCGGCGGCATCCTTGTCGCGCCGGCAGGTCACGAGGATCGCATCGGAGTGCGCGCAGTACGAGCCGGTGGTCGCGTCCTTGGTCAGCTTGAACCGGCCACCTTCGCGCTCGACCGCGCAGATGCTCGAGCGCGTGTCGCCGAAGGTGCCGACCTCGGAAGTCATCGACGCAAGCAGATGCTGGTGCTGCACCAGATCCCGCAGATAGTCGCGGAAAAACTCGCTCTCCAGTCCGTGGCGCGCAATGCATGCGACCTGGATGTAGTGCATCGCGAGCACCATACCGCTCGATCCGCAGGCCTGCGACAGCGTCGAACACAGCTGCGCCAGTTCCATCATGCCGCAGCCGGCCCCGCCGAGATGCCGCGGCACGGCCGCCGACAAGACGCCCGCTTCGCGCAACGCGGCGATGGTTTCCATCGGGAACCTGGCCTTCTGGTCGACATCGACGGCGTGCGCCGTCGCGACCTCGGCCGCGATGCGCCGAACCGCCTTGAGCAACGACGCGAATTCTTCTTCGGCCCTTTCGGCCACCCGCTGGTCCATGTGAGTTCCCTCCCCTATACCCGTTACCGTTCGCCCCGAATCCACGCCTTGCCGCCGCGGGGCCGATACTGCAATGACCGCCATACTACCGCCGCGGTTTACAACCTGGAAATGAAAGCGACAAGCGCTAGCTACATCGGACTAATGTCGGTCGCTAATTGAATTCGCCCCGTGGGTCAATCCTAAAATGTAAACATGGAATACATGCCCAGGTTGGCGTCCGACACTCTGAAAAGCCTAGCGGTCGGCTTGGCCGTGGGTTACGATCTGGTACAAATCAGTCAGATCGAAGATTCGATCCGCCAGTTCGGCGACCTGTTCACGCGCCGGCTGTTCACCGAGCACGAAATCGACTATGCCGAGAGCGGCGTCGGCCTGCGCGCGCAGCGGCTGGCGGCCCGTTTTGCCGCCAAGGAAGCCACGATCAAGGCCTTGAAACTTGCCAACGCCGGCGTCGGCTGGCGGGAAATCGAGGTCCGCAAGCTGCACGATGGCGACTGCGAACTGGCTTTGCACGGGCGCGTCGCGCAGCTCGCGAATGCGATGGGGGTCGCACAGATCCTGCTGAGCCTAAGCCACGATGGCGACTACGCGGGAGCGATGGTCACCGTGCTTTTCGCACCCTCCAATCCACCCTCCGATTCCGCCCCCCTTTCCTGAGAAGAACCATGGACACCAACGACCAAGCCGAAGCACAAATCCGGGCCGTTCTGCGCGACTACGGCCGACTGAACGTCGATGTCGACTCACTCGACGTCAGTGCCGACCTGTACCAGTCGGGCATGACCTCGCACGCCAGCGTGAACGTGATGCTTGCGCTCGAAGGCGCGTTCGACGTCGAGTTTCCCGACCACATGCTCAAGCGCAACGTTTTCAACAGCATCCAGTCGATCCGCTCCGCGCTCGACGAGTTGATCACGACGTGAGCGCTCCGGCGGTACCGATCGCAGCCCGTTTCGGTCGGGCCCGCCCGCATCGGCGCTCGCTTCTATCGGCCGGCTGGTCGATCCGCCAGGGCGGACCCAACGATGAGGCGCCACCGTCCGGCACGCATGACGAGGCCGGCTGGATGGCGATCGCGCAGCTGCTGCCGGTCGCCGGCGCGCTGCGCGCGCTGGGGCAGTGGTCGCTCGACGGTGCGGCGCGTCGCTTCGACGCGGAAACCTGGTGGTACAGGCTGCGCTTCGATGCCCCCGAACAGCCCGGAGATGAGCGCATCGTCCTGGGTTTCGACGGGCTGGCGACGCTGGCGCAGGTCTGGCTGAACGGCCGGCAGATTCTGCAGAGCAGCAACATGTTCCTGGCGCACGAGGTCGATGTCGGCGCGCTGCTGCGCCCGGACGGGAACGATCTGCTGCTGCGCTTCGGCGCGCTGGATGCCGAACTCGGCGTGCGCCGCAAGCGGCCACGCTGGCGCGCGCCGATGGTCGAGCATCAGCAGTTGCGCTGGCTTCGAACGACCCTGCTGGGCCGCACCCCCGGCTGGTCCCCGCCGGCGGCCGTGGTCGGCCCGTGGAAAGACATCTGGCTCGAGCGGCGCTCCCTCGTCGAGGTCGATGATCTCCGCCTTACCACCCGCGTTGCGGGCGCTACCGGCATCGTCTCGTGCCGGGTCGGACTGCGCGCGCTGGCGAAGCACCGGATCGCGTCCGCGCAACTGCGTCTGCAGCACGGCGCCGCCACCGTCACGACCGTTCCGCTCGCCTATGTTGCCGCCGATGCGCCGGGGCCGGCGATCTTCGAAGGCAGCGGTGAGATCGATCAGGTCGCGCTCTGGTGGCCGCACACCCATGGCGATCCGGCGTTGTACGACGTGGCCCTCGAGATTCAACTGCACGGCCAGAGCGAAGCCGTTGCCGTCGACCTGGGGCGGCTGGGGTTTCGCACCATCACGCTCGATGCGAGCCATGGCGACTTCTCGCTCGGCGTCAACGGCGTCCCGGTGTTCTGTCGCGGCGCGTGCTGGACGCCGCTCGACGTGGTGACGTTGCGCGCGACGGGGAGTGATAACGCCGCCGCCGTCGCGCAGGCGCGCGAGGCCGGCATGAACATGCTGCGCGTGACCGGCACGATGGTCTACGAGGACGACGCCTTCTTCGACGCCTGCGATGAACTGGGCGTGCTGGTCTGGCAGGACCTGATGTTCGCCAACATGGACTACCCGGTCGACGACGAGGCGTTCCTGGCGTCGGTCTCGGCCGAAGTGCGCCAGCAACTGCGCGGTATCCATTCGCACGCCAGCCTGGCGCTGATCTGCGGCAACAGCGAAGTCGAGCAGCAGGCGGCGATGTGGGGAGCTTCGCGCGAAGCCTGGCGTTCGCCGCTGTTCGACTCCACGCTCGCTGAACTCTGCGCGCAGCATGCGCCGCACGTGCCGTACTGGCCGTCGAGCGCCTACGGCGGCGCGTTCCCGCATCAGGCGAGCAGCGGAACCACGTCGTACTACGGCGTCGGCGCCTACCTGCGCAACATCGAGGACGCCCGGCGCAGCGATCTGAGGTTCGCCACCGAATGCCTGGCGTTCGCCAACGTTCCCGGACCGTCGGCGCTGGAGCGCATGCCCGGCGGCCTCGGAGCACGGGTACACCATCCCGGCTGGAAGCAGCGCAGTCCGCGCGATCTCGGCGCAGGATGGGATTTCGACGACGTGCGCGACCATTACCTCGCGACGCTGTTCCAGCTCGACCCGGCCCGGCTGCGCTATGCCGATCACGACCGCTACCTTGCCTTGAGCCGCTGGACCACGGCCGAAGTCATGGCCGCGAGCTTTGCCGAATGGCGGCGGGCCGACTCGCGCTGCCGCGGCGCGCTGGTGCTGTTCCTGCGCGACCTCTGGGCTGGAGCCGGCTGGGGCCTGATCGACGACCGGGGAATGCCGAAGGCCTGCTGGCACGCGCTCAAACGCGTGCTGCAGCCGGTCACGGTGCTGCTGACCGACGAGGGCGTCAACGGCCTGTGCGTCCATGTCGTCAACGAGCGGGAACGCTTGCGGGACGTGCAGATCGAGGTCTCGGCCTGGCGCGGCGGCGAGGTCCGGGTTGCGAACGCCGAGCGCGCGCTGCAGCTCGCCGCGCGCAGCACCCGGAGCATCCCGGTGCTCGAACTGTTCGACCATTTTCTGGACCTGGGCCATGCGTACCGGTTCGGCCCCCCGCCCTGCGACGCGGTGATCGCGACGCTGCGGGATGCCGCCGGCGACCGGCTGGCGCAGACCTTCCATTTCCCCGGCGGATTGGGTACCCGGCCTGCCGCCGACATCGGCCTGCATGCGCAGGCACAGATGATGGACGCCGACCATGCCGCATTGCGGGTTGGCACGCGGGGCCTGGCGCAGTTCGTGCAGATCGATGCGCCGGACTGGACCCTGACCGATGACGGCTTTCACCTTGCGCCCCATGCCGAGGCGACGGTCACGCTGCGGCGCACGGGCCGCCGCCCGCTGGCGGGCTTCGTGGTCGCGGCGAACGCGGCCGGCGCAGCGCGCATCGACGTGAAAACATAACCTCGAATCGAACGGCATGGGAGCGAACGAAACCATCGACGGCCTGCAGCATCCGGCCATCGCGGGCGCAACGCCTGTCGTGTTCGGCGCGGCCGGCTCCTGGTGCTTCGGGTGGTTCCACCCGGCCCGGGCGCCACGACGCGGCATCGGCGTCGTGCTGTGCCGTCCGCTGGGCTACGAGGCCAGTTGCAGCTACAGCACCTACCTGCATCTCGCACAGAAGCTGGCGGCGGCCGGGTTCGACGTGTTCCGCTTCGACTACCACGGCACCGGGGATTCCGCCGGTTGCGACGCCGACCCCGGCCGCGTCGCCGCATGGCAGGGCAGCACGATGACCGCGATCGATCAGCTGAAGCACCACGCCGGCGTCTCACGCGTCGCGCTGTTCGGCGTGCGCATCGGCGGGACGCTGGCGGTGCAGGCCGCGGACCGGCTCGGCGGAGTCGACAGCCTGGTGCTGTGGGCGCCCTGCGTCACTGGGCGGGCCTTCGTGCGCGAACTGCGCGCCGCGAACGCGGGCCGGATCGCGCCCGGCGGCGACCCCGCGAGCCTCGAAGCCTACGGTCATCTGTATACCGGCGAGACCCTTGCGGACCTCGGCGCGCTCGATTGCAAGCAGGTCGCGGCCCGCCCGGCAGCGCGGGTGCTGATCATCGGCCGCGACGACCTGCCGGGAGGCGAGGCAGCGCTGGCCGCAAAGTACCGCGAACTCGGTGCAGAGGCGCAGGTCGAGACCTGGCCCGGCTATGCCGACATGATGGTCGAACCGCACAACGGACGGGTCGAGCTCTCGACGCTCGACCTGATCACCGACTGGTTGCGCGCATCGGGTGGCGCTGCGGCGGCGCCCTCGGCGGCACAGCAGCCTCCGCGCCCGACCGAGCGAGCGAGCAGCGAATCGGTGCTCGAGACGTCGCTGGCGTTCGGCCAGGGCGACGCACTGTTCGGCGTCCTCGCCGAGCCGGTCGACCCGGCGGCGCGCCCTTCCGCAGCGCAGACTGGGGTGCTGCTGCTCAATGTGGGCGGCCATTACCGCATCGGCCCGGGCCGGATCTACGTGAATCTCGCGCGCGCCCTCGCCGGCGCCGGCTATCGCGCGCTGCGCTTCGACGTCGCCGGATTCGGCGACAGCCGCGCCGATCCGGCCGCCGGCAGCGGCACGCTGTACGAGCGCGACTGCGACGCCGACATCGATGCCGCCATCGATCTGATGATCGATCGCGGCTGCACGAGGATCGTGCTGCTCGGCATTTGCACCGGCTCGTTCCTCGCGTTCCAGACCGCGCTGGTCGACTCGCGCGTCGATTCGCAGATCTTGCTGAACACCCTGCGACTGGAACGCAAACCCACCACCGAAGTGACCGACGATCGGGCGATCCAGGTGTCGGCTGTTCACAAGTCGACGCACTTCTACCGTCGCGCGCTGCTGAACGCTTCGACTTACCGCAGGCTGCTGCGCGGCGAGGTCGACCTGGCCGGCATCGCCAGCCAGTTCCGCCGCGTGATCGGCACCCGGATGCTGCAACGGGCAAAACGGTGGCTGCGGATCGCGCCGCACGCGCAGGATCTTCCGACGCAGATCAGGCAACTGGCGGCACGCGGAACCGATACGCTGGTCATCGTCGCGGCCGGCGACCCCGCGCGCGACTACATGGAATTGCACCTCGGCCGGAACGGCGGAGACATGCGAGGCGTGCCGCGGTTCCGGTTCGCCGTGATCGAAGGGACCGATCACACACTGGCTGACGGCGCCAGCCAGCGCCAGGTGATCGACTTGGTGCTGCAGCACCTGGACCGGCGCCTGGGCGCCGACAAGGCTGCGAGCCCAGCGGCCGCGAGCGCAGCAGGCTGACGCTCCAGGGCCTCGATGGCCTGTGTGTTGACCTCGGACAGGAAGCGGCGCCTCCCGGCTGCGCTATAGTCTCGGCCGATGCGGCGGCTTGGCGCCCGCGCCTTGTCCATCGATCCGCACGCCGCGCATCCGCTCCACCGCGCTCCATGCAGCCTTCTCTCCGCCGCGCGTTCGTCCTGCTCGCCCTGACGGCGGCGGCCCAGGTCGCGTTCGCGCAGGCGCCGCGCACGGTCGAGCTCCAGGACCTGACCTGGACCGAGCTGCGCGCCGAAATCCAGGCCGGCAAGACCACCGTGATCATTCCGATCGGCGGCACCGAACAGAGCGGCCCGTACCTGGCACTCGGCAAGCACAACGCACGCGTGCAGGTGCTGTCGCAGCGCATCGCCGAGGCGCTCGGCAATGCCTTGGTCGCGCCAGTCGTCGCCTACGTGCCCGAAGGCGGCACCGCGCCGCCGACCGCGCACATGCGCTTTCCGGGGACGATCACCGTGCCCCCGGACGTGTTCGAGAAAACGCTGGCGTCGGCCGCCGACAGCTTCAAGGTGCACGGCTTTCGCGACATCGTGTTCCTCGGCGACCATGGCGGCTACCAGGCCGATCTGCGCCGCGTCGTGGCCCGGCTGAACAAGTCGTGGGCCGGCACCGCGGCGCGCGCCTGGGCGCCGCCCGAATACTACGAGGCGAGCTCGAGCGGTTTTGCCGCGATTCTGCGCCGGCACGGCTATGCGGACAACGAGATCGGCACGCACGCGGCGCTCGCGGACACGGCGCTCGAGCTGGCCGTCGCACCCGAGATGGTGCGGCAACAGGCGCTCCGGAACGCGCCGCCTCCCGGTCCCGCCGACGGTGTCTACGGCGGCGACCCGCGCCGCGCCAGCGCCGAGCTCGGCCGGCTGGGCGCCGATGCGATCGTCGCGAAAACCGTGGCCGCGATCCGGCACGACACGGCTCGCCGCTAGAGCCTGTTCTCACCGCTTCCCTTTTCATCCGCAACACCCTTGGAATCCATCATGCCATTCGACATGCCCATCGATCTTCGTCGTGCCGCGCGCCCCATCGCCGTGGCCAGCGCCCTCCTCGCGGCCCTGTGCATCGCGCCCTCCGCAGTCGCGGCACCGCCCGCCGCAGGCGCAGCATCAACTGCACCGACCGCAGCGGCCGTGGCCACCGTCCCCGGCATGCCGCCGGTGGTCGATCCGGCCAACCTGTACAGCGAGGCCGGCGCGGGCCGTCTGAGCCCGGCGGTGGCCGGCGCGCTGCAGCGCGTCTACGTGCCGAACCTGCGCTCGAACGACGTCTACGTGATCGACCCGGCGACCTTCAAGGTGGTCGACAAGTTCCCCGTCGGCCGCAGCCCGCAGCACATCGTGCCGTCCTGGGACCTGAAGACCCTGTGGGTCACGAACAACGCCGAAGGCCGCACCGACGGGAGCCTGACGCCGATCGACCCGAAGACCGGCAAGCCCGGCCCCGCGGTCAAGGTCGACGATCCGTACAACATGTACTTCACGCCCGACGGCAAGGAGGCGATCGTCGTCGCCGAAGCGCACGCGCGGCTCGACTTCCGCGACCCGCACACGATGGCGCTCAAGTCCAGCCTGCAGGTGCCGGGCTGCAAGGGCATCAACCATGCGGATTTCTCGATCGACGGCACGTACGCGATCTTCACCTGCGAATTCGGCGGGCGCCTCGCGAAGATCGACATGGTGAACCGCAAGGTGCTCGGCTACCTCGACCTCGACAAGCACGGCATGCCGCAGGACATCCGCATCTCGCCCGACGGCTCGGTGTTCTATGTCGCCGACATGATGGCCGACGGCGTGTTCGTGATCGACGGCGCCAGCTTCACCAAGGTCGGCTTCATCAAGACCGGCGTCGGCACCCACGGCCTGTACCCGAGCCGCGACGGCAGCAAGCTGTACGTCGCGAACCGCGGCACGAACAAGGTTCACGGTGCGCGCCACGGCAAGGGCAGCGTGGCGGTGATCGACTTCGCGACGCGCAAGGTGGTGGCCACCTGGCCGATTCCCGGCGGCGGCAGCCCGGACATGGGCAACGTCAGCGTCGACGGCAAGACGCTGTGGCTGTCGGGCCGGTTCGACGACGTGGTCTACGCGATCGACACGACGACCGGCGCGGTCCGCCAGATCCGCGTCGGCATGGAGCCGCACGGCATGACCGTGTGGCCGCAGCCGGGCCGCTATTCGCTCGGGCATACCGGCAACATGCGCTAGCGAAGGCGTGACGCACAGGCCCGTCGCCGTCGCGATCGCCGCCGTCGCAGCCGCAGCCGCGTTGGCCGGCTGCACCGCACCCGCGCCGCCGACCGCGGCGAATGCCGAGCAACCGGCCGCCGACGCTTGGGTGTACCGCTGCGCGAGCGGCGAAATGGTCGAGGCCCGCTACCGCCGCAGCGACGACACGCTCACCGTGCGCTATACAGGCCAGCTCGTGCTGATGCACCACGCGATCTCGGCCGACGGCGCACGCTATGCCGGTGAGGGTCTGGAATGGTGGAGCCGCGGCAGCAACATCGGCGCACCCGGCACGCTGTTCCGCCACGAGGCCGACGGCTCGACCGGCGCTGTGATCGAGACCTGTACGCTGGCGATTGCACCGCCGCGCTGACGCGCCTCGGTGCGAGTGCCTTCGGGCGGCGGCGCGTCGGGGTTGCTATCGAACATATAGCTACATGTGTAGATTTGACAGCGGCTTGAGGCCGATTCATCTCATATTTTTACGAAAGACCAAGCAGCACCAGCCGGCAGCGCAGCAAACACCATTAAACGCACATACAATAAATATCAATGAACACCACGTTCGATCCTGCGAAAGACGCCGTGAACGTTGCAAAGCACGGCATCTCTCTCGCAGAAGCGGCTCGACTCGATTGGGACAACGCCTTGGTGTCGCTGGATGACCGCCGCGAATACGGCGAAGTTCGGCAAGTGGCCCTGGCACCGATGGATGGCCGGCTGTGGGTCGTGGTGTTCACGGACCGGCCCGAGGGCCGGCGCGTGATCAGCCTGCGCAAGGCCAATTTGCGGGAGTACCGCCACTATGAACAAGCGACCTAAGCTCACCCCGCCGACGCCGAAGGAAGATGCCACCATCACGACCGCAGCATTGGGCGACCCGGACAATCCGCCGCTGACCGACCAGCAACTGGCCCGCATGCGCCCGATGCGCGGACGCCCGCGGCTGGCACGCCCGAAGGTTGCGCTGACCATGCGCGTGGACGCCGAGGTCATGGACGCGCTCAAAAGCAGCGGACCGGGCTGGCAAACGCGCGTGAACAACCTGCTGCGCGATGCGCTGGCGCTGAAGGGTGGGAGCCTTTGAATGCTGCAGTACCGTTCTCAAGGCTTTCAAGATGGCGGTTCG
>JAFECV010000140.1 GCA_018241985.1 Pseudomonadota bacterium
TGTCGGGCGCGTTGCCCAGGTGTTCGGTGAGCACGCGTTCGAAATCGGCGGCCGATGCGAAGTCGAGCGCCGCGTCCATGCGCACGGCGTAGACGCGCGGCGCGAGCGGCGGCAGCTGCCAGCGGGCGCGCTCGCGCAGGCTTCCGTCCGGGTGCAGGCCGACCTCGACGATGCGCGGATGCAGCCGCTGGTACAGGAAGTGCGAGAGGCTCATCAGCATCCCGGCGATCACGCCCCAGTACAGGTTGGGCGCGCTCAGCACGGTCACCGCGAACGTCACGGCGGCGATCGCCGCCTCCACGCGTGAGATGCGCCACACGCGGGCGAACGCCGAAGGCTTGAGCAGGCCGTAGGTCGCGGCGACCACCACCGCACCCAGCACCGACTGCGGCACCTGATGCAGCACCGGCGTGAGGAACAGCAGCGCGAGCAGCACCACGGCGACCGAGACGATCGTCGCCCAGCCGGTCTTCGCGCCGGCGTAGAGGTTCAGCGCCGAGCGCGAGAACGACGAACTGGTGGGGAAGGCCCCGCACAGGCCGGACGCGATCTTGGCCAGGCCCTGGCCGATCAGGTCCTGGTCCTGGTTCCAGCGCTTGCCGCCGCGCTGGCTGTCGACCTTCGCGCTCGATGCGGTCTCGAGGAAACTCACCAGCGTGATCACCAGCACCGGAACGACGAGTTCGCCGAACGTGGCCCACGGCAGCGCGGACGGAACGTGCAGCGCAGGCAGGCCGGCCGCGAGCGCGCCGACGACGCGGCCGCCGCCGGCCTCGAAGCCGACGAGCGCGCTCAAGCCCGCCGCGGCGAGCACCACCAGCACCACCGCCGGAAAGCGCGGCGCGAACCGGCGCGCGATCACCAGCGCCGCGAGGGCGGCAATGCCGAACGCCGCGGCAAGCGCATGCAGGTCGGGGTGCGCGATCATCCGGCTCCAGCCGCTGCGGAAGCCGAACAGCGCCGGGATCTGCGAGGCCAGGATCAGGATCGCCGCCGCCTGCGTGAACCCCATCAGCACCGGCGAGCTGACCACGTTCAGCAGCCAGCCGAAGCGCACCATGCCGAGCACCACCTGCGTCAGGCCGGACAGCAGCGCGAGCCAGACCGCGAGGTCGACCCAATGGGCGCTGCCCGGCGACGCAAGATCGACCAGCGACGACGACACCAGCAGGCAGGAGAGGGCGGTCGGCCCGACCGAGAGCCGGACCGACGAGCTCCACAGCACCGCGACCAGCGCCGGCAGCATCGACGCGTAGATGCCGGTCACCAGCGGCATGCCGGCAAGGCCCGCGTAGGCGACGCCCTGCGGGATCACCATCAGCCCGACGGTGATGCCGGCCCACAGCTCGCCGGTGAGCGTGTGCCGGTCCGGCCGCGGCCAGTCGAGAAAGGGGAACCAGCGGGCCAGCCGCACGCTTCGGGTGTTCATGGGCGCCGATGCTAACCGTATCGACGGCCGGCAAGAGCCGTTCATACGGTTTTGCCTTCGGGCGCAGAACAAGGCGGGGCGCCGCAGACAGTGCTCGACGCACGGCAAGGCGCCCCAACGCAGTTATGCGCTCGAAGGCAAAACCGTATCAGCGCTGCGGCATGTCCTTGGACGAATAGCCGAGGCTCACCGTCGCGTCCGGCGGGATGGGCGGCATCGTGGCGTTCCATGCGAGCCAGGCGGCGCGCATCGATTCCAGCCGCTGCGGCTCGAGCCGAGCGCGGTTCGCGCGCTCGCGCTCGTCCTGCGGGATGTCGAACAGGTATTCGTTGCCGTCGACCATCAGGTACTTCCAGTCGCCGTCGCGCAGCGCGCGCTGGCCGCGGTGGTTCATTCGCCAATGCAGCGGCCGCGCGAAGCTGTGGCTCGCGTCGCGCAGCACCGGCAGCAGCGACACGCCGTCGAGCGGATAGTCAGGATGCGCGGCGACACCGGCCGCGGCCAGCATCGTCGCCGACCAGTCCATCGTCATGCAAAGCTGCCGGCTCACCCCGCCGGGCTTGATCTGCGTCGGCCAGTGCGCGATCCACGGCACGCGGATGCCGCCTTCGGTCAGGTCCATCTTGCCGCCGACCAGCGGCCAGTTGTCGGAAAAGCGCTCGCCGCCGTTGTCGCTGGTGAACACGACCAGCGTGTTCTCGATCTGGCCGGTGCGCGCGAGCGCGTCCATCAGCCAGCCTATGCCTTCGTCCATGTGGTGGATCATGCGGCGGTACACGTGGATGTTGCCGCTGGCGAGGTCGAACAGGTTGTCGCGGATCGCCGGCGCCTTCGCCGCGTCGTCACGCGTCTCCCAGGGCCAGTGCGGCGCGGTGTAGTGCAGGCTGAGGAAGAACGGCGCGGGCTGCCCGGCCATGCGCTCGACGTAGTCGACCGCGCGGCGCGACAGCAGATCGGTCAGGTAGCCTTCCTGCGGTTGGCGCTCGTCGCCGATCCACAGATCGTGCTGGCCGCTGGAGTCGCAATGGGTGAAGTAGTCCACGCCGCCGGCCAGCGGGCCGAAGCTTTCCTCGTAGCCCGACTTCAGCGGCCCGAATTCAGGCGGGAAGCCCAGATGCCATTTGCCGACGAGCGCGGTGCGGTAACCGGCATCCCGCAGCAGCGAGGGCAGCGTCGGGTGCTCGGGCGGCAGGCCCAGCGTCTTGCTGCCGCGGCTCTTGCTGTTGATCGGCTCCTCGGCCGCGCCGCGCAGCCGGTACTGGTAGCGCGCGGTCATCAATCCGAAGCGGGTCGGCGAGCACACCGGCGAGTTCGCATAGCCCTGCGTGAACAGCAGGCCCTGCGCGGCCAGCGCATCGAGCACCGGCGACACCGGGCCGAAGGGTTCGCTGCGCCCGCCGTAGCAACCGAGGTCGGCGTAGCCCAGATCGTCGGCGACGATGAAGATGAGGTTGGGGCGCTTCATGACGGATATCCGTGGGCCCTGGTCATTCGACCTTCATGCCGGTGGCCTGGATGATGCGGCCGTAGCGTTCGAAGTCTTCGCTTAAGGTCCGGGCTGCATCGGCGCCGGTTGCACCGTTTGGCCGGGTGTCGAGCAGGTGCATGCGCTGTTGCACCTCGGGCCGCTTCATTGCATCGGTGATGGCACTTGCCAGCGTTTGCACCGCCGCGTCGGGCGTCGCGGCCGGCACCATCGCGACGAACAGCACTTCCTGCTGCAGCTTTCGGTAGCCTGCCTCGGCGACGGTCGGCACGGTCGGCGCGAGCCCGGAGCGCTGCGCGCCGGTGACGGCGAGCGCGGTGATCCGGCCGTCCTTCACGTACGGAATCATTCCGCCCGTGGCCAGGATGCCGCCATCGACCTCGCCCGAGACGATCGCGGCGACCGCCGGGGCGTTGCCCTTGTACGGAATCGGGTTGAGCTTCGTCTTCGCCGTCTGGTCGAGCTCGGCCAGCACGAGATGGCCCGGGCTGCCGATGCCGCCGGTACAGATGTTGAGCGGTCGGGTTCTTGCCGCCTCGACCAGTTCCGCCATCGTCCTGATGCCGGTCTTCGGGTTCACGCCGATCAGCAGGCCGGAACTGCCGAGGATCATCACCGGCTTCATGTCGCCCGGCTTGAACGGCATCTTCCGGTACAAGTGCGGATTGACGGTGAACGGGCCGTCGATGCCGAACAGCACCGTGTAGCCGTCGGGTCGGCTCTTGGCGACATAGTCCGCGGCCAGGTTGCGGGCCGCGCCGGGCTTGTTCTCGACGATGAAGTGTTGCGCTAGCGTCGTGTCCAGCACCGAGCCGATCAACCGGGCCAGGATGTCCAGCGGACTGCCGGGCGGAGCGCCGGTCACGATCGTGACCGGCCGGCTCGGATAGGCGTCTTTCGCATCGATCGGCGCCGCGCGCGCGTCGAGCGCCCAGAGCAGGGCGGTGCCGCCCGATACGGCAAGCATCTGGCGGCGGGTGGAGGCAATTCGGAACAACATGGTGTGAATGGGTTGGATGTCAGACAGATTCGCCTGCCGGCGTGCCGCTGCAGACCTTGCAGGCCGGATCGCGCGCAACGCGCATCTCGCTCCAGCTCATCGTGCGCGCATCGAGCAGCAGCAGCCGGCCGGCGAGCGAGCGGCCGGTGCCGGCCAGCAGTTTCAGTGCCTCGCAGGCCTGCATCGCGCCGATCACGCCGACCAGCGGCGCGAACACACCCATCGTCGCGCATTGCGTTTCCTCGAGCTCTTCGTCCGGCGGAAACACGCAGGCGTAGCACGGAGAATCGGCGTCGCGCGGGTCGTACACCGCGACCTGGCCGTCGAAGCGGATCGCAGCCCCCGACACCAGCGGCTTGCGGTGCGCGACGCAGGCCGCGTTGATCGCATGGCGGGTGGCGAAGTTGTCGCTGCAGTCGAGCACGATGTCGGCCCGGCCCACCCATTCATCGAGCAGGGCCGCGTCGGCGCGCTGCGCGACCGTGGTGACCGAGACGTCGGGGTTGAGCGCGGCGATCGCAGCGCGCGCCGACTCGACCTTGGCCACCCCGATGCGCGCGGTGACGTGCGCGATCTGCCGCTGCAGGTTGGTGAGGTCGACCGTGTCGCCGTCGATCAGCGTGATGCGGCCGACGCCGGCCGAGCCCAGGTACAGCGCCGCCGGCGAGCCCAGGCCGCCGGCGCCAATGACGAGCGCGTGCGCCGCGAGCAGACGCTGCAGGCCCTCGATCCCGATCTCGTCGAGCAGGATGTGGCGCGAATAGCGCAGCAGCTGCTCGTCGGTCAATTGCCCTTCTTCTCCGCCTTGGGCGCGCCCGGCTTGCTGGCGGCGGGCTTGGCGCTGCTCGCCTCGGCCTTCTGCGTGCCGCGCTCGGCCGCGGCCTTGCTGACCACCACCGGCTGCCCCTTGAGCAGGTTCAGCGCCTGGATCAGCGGGAAGTCCTTGTCGCTGCCGTATTCGGGAATCTTGGGCTCCGGATTCTTCTTGTCGAGCATTTCCAGCTCGAGTTCCTTGCGCGCCTGCTCGCGTGCCTGCTCGCGCGCCGCGTCCTTCGCGTCCGGCCCCTTGCCGTTCGTCAGGTGGTGCTCCAGATCGACCTCGCGCGTCGTCAGCTCGTTGAACACGTTGCCCTTCGCGGTCTCGTCGACCGGCACGTCGGGCACGATGCCCGTCGCCTGGATCGAGCGGCCGCTCGGCGTGTAATAGCGCGCGGTCGTCAGCTTCAACGCGGTGTCGGGCCCGAGCGGGCGCACGGTCTGCACCGAACCCTTGCCGAAGGTGCGGCTGCCCATGACCGTCGCGCGCTTGTAGTCCTGCAGCGCGCCCGACACGATCTCGCTGGCCGAGGCTGTCCCGGCGTTCACCAGCACCACCATCGGCACCGTCTTCAGCGCGGCCGGCAGGCTGCGCAACGGGTCCGGATCGCCGGGCCGCTGGTAGTACTGCGGCGACGCCTTGTAGGTGAAATTGCTCTCGGGCAACTGGCCCTTGGTCGACACCACGGTAACGTCCGGCGGCAGGAACGAGGCCGAGACCGCGACCGCCGCGTCGAGCAGGCCGCCGGGGTCGTTGCGCAGGTCGAGCACCAGCCCCTTGATCGTCGGATCCTTCTTGTAGATCTCGTCCACCTTGCGCACGAAGTCGTCCACCGTGCGCTCCTGGAACTGCGAGATGCGCACCCAGGCGTAGCCGGGCTCGATCACCTTGCCGCGCACCGATTGCGTGACGATCTCTTCGCGCGTCAGCGTCACGCTGAAGGTGCGGTTCTCGTCCTTGCGGAAGATCGCGAGCGTCACCTTGGTGTCGGGCTTGCCGCGCATCTTCTTGACCGCGTCGTTCAGCGTCATGCCCTTCACCGCGGCGTCGTCGATCTTCGTGATCAGGTCGCCGCTCTTGAGCCCGGCGCGGAACGCCGGCGAGCCTTCGATCGGCGAGACGACCTTGACCAGCCCGTCCTCCATCGTGATCTCGATGCCGACGCCGACGAACTTGCCGGTCGTGCCCTCGCGGAATTCGGCATAGGTCTTCTTGTCGAAGTACTGCGAGTGCGGGTCCAGCCCCGACACCATGCCGCCGATCGCGTCCGAGATCAGCTTCTTCTCGTCGACCGGATCGACGTAGTCGGTCTTGATCATGCCGAACACCGACGCGAGCTGCTGCAGTTCGTCGAGCGGCAGCGGCGCGAGCGCGCTGCGCGCGATCGTCTGCAGCGATACCGTGGTCAGCGCGCCGGTCAGGGCCCCGACCGCGATCCAGCCGGCAATCTTCAGTTTGTGACGCATAGAAAGGAGCACAGGTTGGCGATCCCAATATACACCC
>JAFECV010000141.1 GCA_018241985.1 Pseudomonadota bacterium
ATGCGCAACGGCGTGCTCGGCGACATCGTCGATTCGAGCCCGACCTGGGTCGGCCCACCGTCGCTGCCATACAAGGGACCGTGGCGTGACGCGCTATACCCGGCGACGACGATGCCCGAGGGCACCAGCTACACAACGTTCGCGAGCAGCAATGCCACCCGGACCAATGTGGTCTACGTCGGCGGCAACGACGGCTTCATGCACGGCTTTCGTGCCGGTGCCTACTTGGCCAACGGGCAATTCGACACCACTGGCTCGATCGCGCCGAACGACGGGACGGAGCTGATCGGCTACATGCCGTCTTCAGCGCTGGCAACGATCCACAGCACCAATTCCTACACCGACTTCTCTTCGCCGAGCTACTCCCACGTGCTGTCGGTCGACGCGACGCCGGGCACCGGAGACTTGTACTACAACGGTGCCTGGCACACCTGGCTGGTCGGCGGCATGGGCGGCGGCGGCAACACGAACGGGCCGATCGGCGACAACACCACGACCGCGACCGGCGGCGACATCTTCGCGCTCGACATCACGAACCCGGGCAATTTCAGCGAGGCGAATGCCGGTAGCGTCGTGATCGGCGACTGGGGCCCGAATGGCGCGACGATCAGCTGCGTCGGGAACACGCCGGCGAATTGCGGCAACAACCTGGGCAACACCTACGGCACGCCGATCGTTCGGCGCCTGCATGACGGCAACTGGGGTGTGATCTTCGGCAATGGCCTCAACAGCGCCACCGGAACCGCCGGCATCTACATCATGGAGGTCAGCTCGACCGGCGCGATCGCGTTCCGATTTCTCGACACCGGCTACGGCCCGTCCAAGGATCCGCTCAGCGCGAGTAACAAGAACGGCATTGCCTACGTGTCGTCGGCCGACCTCGACGGCGACCACGTGACCGACTACGTCTATGCCGGCGACCGCTTCGGCAACCTGTGGCGGTTCGACCTGACCAGCAACAACGCCGCTAGCTGGGCTGTGACCTCGGGCGGGCCGCTGTTTTCCACGCCTGGCGGCCAGCCGATCACGACCCGGGTCACGGTCACCAGTTCGCTCACCGGCAACAACCCCGGACGGGTGATGATCGACTTCGGCACCGGCCAGCAGTTGCCGCAAACGCTGACCGGCCCCGCCATCTATGCCAGCGGCACGCAGACGATCTACGGCATCTGGGACTGGAACATGAGCGCGTGGAATGCGCTCGGCTCGGCCCAGTACGTGAGCGTGACGGCGCCGCAGACGATCACGACCGCGAAGCTGCAGACGCAGACCGCGACCGACGTCGCCGGCAGCAACGGCAGCATTTCCGGCTATCGCACGGTGACGCAGAACAAGATCTGTTGGGCGGGCTCGGCGACCTGCAGCCCCAGCACCAGCAACACGCAGTTCGGCTGGCAGCTGGCGCTGCCGGACAGCGGCGAGCAGATCATCTACAACCCGACCACCGCATACGGCCTGTTCGTGGTGAACACGACCATTCCGGCCGTAAACCAGGCGCTGTCTTGCAGCAACCAGCCGCCGACCGGCTACACGATGGCGATTGCCGCGGACACCGGCGGCGCGCCGAGCAGTTCGTTCTTCGCCAGTGCGACAAACAACTACGTATCGGCAAATGGCGCAATCGTCGCCGGCATCGGCCTGAGCGCGGTCGGCACGCCGTCGTTCGTCTCGGCGATGACCAAGCCCTACATGGTGAACCAGACCTCGACCGGCGTCGGGGCGGTGACGCAGGTGAATGCAGGCGCGAACGGAATTGGCCAGCGACTGAACTGGATCAAGCTGCGCTGATCGATCGGAGTCCTCCATGAGCCATACCCGTATTCCCGCGCTCCGTCACCACGGCTTCACGCTGATCGAGCTGATGATCGTGGTGGCCGTGATCACGATCCTCGCCGCGATCGCGCTGCCTTCGTACCGCAGCTACGTGATGAAGTCGCGCCGCACCGATGCGAAGAACGGGCTGCTCGATCTGGCCAGCCGCGAGGAGCGCTACTTCAGCGTGAACAATACCTATACCAACGATCCGACGCAGCTCGGCTATGGCGCAGGCAGCAGCTTTCCGCTCGCGATCAACGCATCGGGGCAGAGCTACTACAACTTAACCGCGCCCACGGTCACCGCCGCGTCCGGCTCCGGCGCAACGGCCGTGCCGCCGGGCTTCACCGCGCAGGCCGTGCCGACCGGCGACCAGACCGCTGACACCACTTGCGCGACCTACCAGATCGACCAGCTCGGCACTCAGACGAACTCGAGCGGCGCCACGACCGGCTGCTGGTAGCCGACCGGTCGCCAATCGCTCGCCCGTTTGGCACCGGCCTCATCACCGTATCGCAAACGCAAGCCCAACCGCCACCAGCGCCAGAATACCGAGCCCGGCGACGAACACCAGCTCGGCCCGGCTCTCGAGCCGGCTGTTGGGCCGGCGGCTGCGCATCGACATGAACGACAGCAGGCTGCTTGCGACGAACACCACGGCGTCGGTCGCGAGCAGCTTGTCGATCACTTCGCGCGCGTCGTCGTGACGGCCGAGGTGCACGATCGACAGCACCGTCATGCAGACGCCGACCATCGTCGCCGAGGTCGGCAGGATGTGCGTGGACAGCCCGCCCAGCGGCGAGCGCAGCAGACGCTGCCGCAGCGCCTCGGGGCCCTCTCCGTCGGGCGCGGGCAGCGTCATGCGGCTCACTCACCGGTGCCTTGCGGCCACAGGAACAGATGGCGCGTCGGCGCCTTGCCGACCTCGACCTTCTGCTGCAGCATCTTGCCGGCGAAGGTCGCATCGACCGTGTAGCGGCCGGGGTCGAGCCGCGCCAGCAGGAACGGGCCGCTCGACGTGGTGTCGAGCACGGTATTGCCCTTGGCGTCCTTCACCATCACCTTCACGTTCGCGGCGAAGTCGGACTTGGCATGGTCGCGGGTCGCGAATTCGAGCATCAGCGGCCAGTGCTTGCCTTCGTTCTCCAACGCGCTCGATTGCCCTTCGCCGATGCCGCCGGTCATGTACGCGATGCCGTCGGCCTTTTGCATCGGCGGCAGCGGCGCGGCCTGCGCGAGGCCGATACCCAGCAGCGCGAACCCGAGGGCGGCCGCGACGGCCGTGTGAGACAAGTCTGTTTTCATGGCATTGCTCCTTCAACAACTGCAGGCGCATCCGCTCGTGCCGGGCCCACCTGCGAGCGCCGGAATGGCGCGGCCGGCGCTGCAATGCTCCAGCCGGTTTAGAAGAGCATGGTCCGCGCCGCTTAAACCAGGCTTAAACCCCGAGGCAGATTGGAAGACTGCCGCGCTTCGATGTCGCGGCCGGCGCAACGCTGCGGGTAATGGCGGGCCGCGTACCATTGCGCCGATGAATCCGAACCCGACGAGCGCCGGCGACACGCGCTCGGATCGCACCGAAGCCCGCACGCAAGACCGGACGAAGGCGCCGTGGAGCCAGACCCTGAAGGTCTATCTGGAGCCGACGTCGCTGCGCATGCTGGCGCTGGGGTTCTCGTCGGGCCTGCCGCTGCTGCTGGTGCTGGGCACGCTGAGCTTCTGGCTGCGCGAGGCGGGCATCGACCGCACGACGATCGGCTACCTGAGCTGGGTCGGGCTTGCGTACGGCTTCAAATGGGCCTGGGCGCCGCTGGTGGACCGGCTGCCGATCCCGCTGCTCACGCGCCGGCTCGGGCGGCGGCGTAGCTGGCTGCTGCTGGCGCAGCTTGCGGTCATGCTGGGCCTGGCCGGCATGGCCGGGAGCGACCCGCGGCTGGGCCTGGAGCGGGTCGTCTGGTGCGCGCTGCTGACCGCGTTCGCTTCGGCCACGCAGGACATCGCGCTGGACGCGTTCCGCATCGAGTCGGCCAGCATGGAGCGGCAGGCGGCGCTGGCGGCGACCTACCAGACCGGCTACCGGCTCGCGATGATCTGGGCCGGTGCCGGCGTGCTGTGGCTGGCCGCGCGCACGCAAGGGCCGGGCGCGGTCGGCTACCAGCATGGCGCCTGGCACGCCGCGTACCTGGTGATGGCCGGGTCGATGGCGGTCGGCCTCGTGACCGTGCTGCTGTCGCCCGAGCCGCTGCCGCGCCGGTTGCCGCCGCCGAAGAACGCGATCGAGTGGCTGCGCGGCGCGCTGGTCGAGCCGTTCGCCGACTTCCTGCGCCGTTACCGCTGGCAGGCGGCGCTGATCCTGGCGCTGATCGCGGTGTACCGGATCAGCGACGTGGTGATGGGCATCATGGCCAACCCGTTCTACGTCGACATGGGCTACACCAAGGACGAGGTCGCTGCGGTGAGCAAGGTGTTCGGCGTCATCATGACGCTGGCGGGCGCCTTCGTCGGCGGCGCGCTGTCGGTGCGGCTCGGGGTGCTGCGCGTGCTGATGCTGGGCGCGGTGCTGAGCACGATCAGCAACCTGCTGTTCGCATGGCTCGCGACGCGCGGGCACGACCTGACCGCGCTGATCGCGGTGATCTCGGCCGACAACCTCTCCAGCGGCATCGCGTCGGCGGCGTTCATCGCGTACCTCTCGTCGCTGACCAACGTGAACTACTCGGCCACGCAGTACGCGCTGTTCAGCTCGCTGATGCTGCTGCTGCCCAAATTCACCGCCGGCTTTTCGGGCCGCTATGTGGATGCGTACGGCTACGTGCAGTTCTTCAGCTCGACCGCGGCGCTCGGCCTGCCGGTGCTGCTGCTGGTCTGGCTGGTTTCAAGGGTCAAAATGGCCGGAAGCGATTGATCAGTCTTCACAGTATGCTATTTTTTTGATAGCAAATTGGGCGTGAACGGGCGCCGGTCGGAATACGAGGCAAGTCCGATCCGCTTGCGCGGTTTACGGAAATTTACCGGCGCTTCAACGCCGCGCGAAGCAGGGCCGCGAGGATGCGGCGAACAGGTCCTACACTGCGCGCATGAGTTCACGGCTGCTGATGATCGAAGACGACGAGCGCCTGGCCGGCATGGTCGGCGAGTACCTGCGCCACTCGGGCTACGAGGTCGCGCACGAAGGCAACGGCCTGGCCGGCCTGGCGCGGCTGCAAGAGAACCCGCCGGATCTGGTGATCCTCGACCTGATGCTGCCCGACATCGACGGCCTGGACGTGTGCCGGCGCATCCGCGGCCTCTCGGGCGAGGCGGCGCGGGTGCCGGTGCTGATGCTCACCGCCAAGGGCGATCCGATGGACCGGATCATCGGGCTGGAACTGGGCGCCGACGACTACCTGCCCAAGCCGTTCGAGCCGCGCGAGCTGCTAGCGCGCATCCGCGCGGTGCTGCGCCGGCGCGGCGAGGAGGCGCCGTCGTCCGCGAAGCTGATCCGCTTCGGCTCGCTCGAGATCGACCGCGACGCGCGCACCGTCACCGTCGCCGGCCGCGCCAGCGAACTGACCTCGTACCAGTTCGACCTGCTGGTCGCGCTGGCTGAGCGCGCCGGCCGCGTGCTGACGCGCGACCAGATCATGGAGGCGGTGCGCGGGCGCGAGATCGACGCGTTCGACCGCTCCATCGACGTGCACATGGGGCGCATCCGCGCGGCGATCGAGGACGACGTGAAGAACCCGAAGCGCATCCTGACGGTTCGCGGCGTCGGCTACGTGTTCGCGAAGCAGCAGGACTGAGCCTCCGCCGCAGACGACGCGCTCCCGCCGATGTTCAAAGCGCTGTCGCAACGCCTGTACCTGCGCATCTGGTTGTCGGTGGTCGGCGGCGTGGCCGTGCTGACGCTGGTCGTCGGCTGGGCCTGGCAGATCTCGGCGCAGCACTATGCGCGGCCGCCGCCGCGCGACGTCGTGGTGCGCAGCGTCGCCGGGCAGGAAATCGGCTCGGCGCAGGCCGAGGTGGCGCGAGTGCCGGGGCAGGGGCTGGAGTTCGTCGTCACGCTCGACGATGGCCAGGTACTGCTGCTGCAGATGGCGCCGCGCAAGGACCGGCCAGCCGGCCCGCCGCCAGTCTGGACGCGCTCGCCCTACGGCTTCGCCTGGCTGCTGGCGCTGGTCGGGTTGGCGGTGGCGCTGGGTGTGTACCCGATCGTGCGCCGGCTGACCCTGGGGCTGGAATCGCTGCAGCGCGGCGTGCAGCGCTGGGGCGAGGGCGACCTGTCGGTGCGCGTGCCGGTGCGAGGCCGGGACGAGGTGGCGGACCTGTCGGTGCGCTTCAACGACGCCGCCGCGCGCCTGGAAGCGCTGATGAATTCGCACAAGACGCTGCTCGCGAACGCGTCGCACGAGCTGCGCTCGCCGCTGACGCGCA
>JAFECV010000142.1 GCA_018241985.1 Pseudomonadota bacterium
GAGGCAGGCCAGGCCGAAGACGAGCGCTCGATACCGATTCATGGCGGCGAGTGTAGCGGCAGCCGCCGGGCTGCCCGTGGTTTTTGCACGTCGGGCGCTGCGCAAGACGGCCAGGAATGTCGAATAGTTCCGCCCCGCGCAGGGCTGCGCGGCTCTGCTCCCTGCCGGGCGCCGGCTCCGGGGCGCCGGGTAAAATTCGCTTTTTGGAGCCCTCTCAATGCGCCTGATCGGAAAAGCGCTCACGTTCGACGACGTGCTGCTGGTACCGGCTTACTCCAAGGTCCTGCCGAAGGACACTTCTCTTTCGACGCGTTTCTCGCGCAACATCGCGCTGAACCTGCCGCTCGTGTCCGCCGCGATGGACACGGTCACCGAGGCGCGGCTCGCGATCGCGATCGCGCAGGAGGGCGGCATCGGCGTGGTGCACAAGAACCTGACGCCGCAGGAGCAGGCGGCGCAGGTGGCCCGGGTCAAGCGCTACGAATCGGGCGTGCTGCGCGACCCGGTGGTGATCACGCCGAACCACACGGTGCGGCAGGTGATCGCGCTGTCGGAGCAGCTCGACGTGTCCGGCTTTCCGGTGTGCGACGCCGGCCGGGTGGTCGGCATCGTCACCGGGCGCGACCTGCGCTTCGAGACGCGCTACGACGCGCCGGTGCGCGACATCATGACGCCGCGCGAACGCCTCATCACGGTGCCCGACGGCACGACCTCCGAGGAAGCCAAGGCGCTGCTCAACAAGCACAAGCTCGAACGCCTGCTGGTGGTGAACGACGCGTTCGAGCTCAAGGGCCTGATCACGGTGAAGGACATCACCAAGCAGACTACGTTCCCGAACGCCGCGCGCGACGCGCACGGCAAGCTGCGCGTGGCGGCCGCGGTCGGGGTCGGCGAGGGCACCGAGGAGCGGGTCGAGGCGCTGGCCAAGGCCGGCGTCGATGCGATCGTGGTCGACACCGCGCATGGCCACAGCCAGGGCGTGATCGAGCGGGTGCGCTGGGTCAAGCGCAACTATCCGCAGGTCGACGTGATCGGCGGCAACATCGCGACCGGCGCGGCCGCGCGCGCGCTGGTCGAGGTCGGCGCCGATGCGGTGAAGGTCGGCATCGGGCCCGGCAGCATCTGCACGACGCGGGTCGTGGCCGGCGTCGGCGTGCCGCAGATCATGGCGGTCGACAGCGTCGCGACCGCGCTCAAGGGCAGCGGGGTGCCGCTGATCGCCGACGGCGGCATCCGCTATTCGGGCGACATCGCGAAGGCGATCGCCGCCGGCGCCAGCACCGTGATGATGGGCGGCGTGTTCGCGGGCACCGAGGAATCGCCGGGCGAGGTGATCCTGTTCCAGGGCCGCACCTACAAGAGCTACCGCGGCATGGGGTCAATTGGGGCGATGCAGCAGGGCAGCGCAGACCGCTACTTCCAGGAGAGCGACAGCGGCAACCCGAACGCCGACAAGCTGGTGCCCGAGGGCATCGAGGGCCGCGTGCCGTACAAGGGCTCGGTGGTCGCGATCATCTTCCAGATGGCGGGCGGGCTGCGCGCGTCGATGGGCTACTGCGGCTGCGCCAGCGTCGATGATCTGCGCGAGAAGGCGGAATTCGTCGAGATCACCGCCGCCGGCATCCGTGAAAGCCACGTGCACGACGTGCAGATCACGAAGGAAGCGCCGAACTACCGCGCGGAGTAGGGCACTCCCCCAGGCTTCGCGCACTGCGTGTCGCTCTCGCCTCCCCCCTCGCCGGGGGCAACACCGGCGGACCGGCGGAGCCGGATCCGCGGTGTTCCGCGACTAGGCTGTGCAGAGCGGCAAGTCACTGTTCTCAACGTCAAGCGTCCCGTGCTTATTTCATGCAACACGACAAAATCCTGATCCTCGACTTCGGCTCCCAGGTCACGCAGCTGATCGCGCGGCGCATCCGCGAGGCGCATGTGTACTGCGAAGTGCACCCCTGCGACGTGTCCGACGCCTGGGTGCGCGATCAAGCCACCGACGGCAGATTGCGCGGCGTGATCCTGTCCGGCAGCCATGCCAGCGTGTACGAGGAGTCCACCGACCGCGCGCCGCAGGCGGTGTTCGAGCTCGGCGTACCGGTGCTGGGCATCTGCTACGGCATGCAGACCATGGCGCAGCAGCTCGGCGGCAAGGTCGAGGGCGGACACCAGCGCGAGTTCGGCTACGCCGAGGTGCGCGCGCGCGGCCACACGCGGCTGCTCGATGGCCTCGCCGACCGCACCACGGCCGAGGGCCACGGCATGCTCGCGGTCTGGATGAGCCACGGCGACAAGGTCACCGGCCTGCCGCCCGGTTTCAAGCTGATGGCATCGACCGACAGCTGTCCGATCGCCGGCATGGCCGACGAGGAGCGCGCTTTTTACGCGGTGCAGTTCCACCCGGAGGTCACGCACACGTTGCAGGGCAGGGCGATGCTTGAACGCTTCGCCCTGGGCATCTGCGGCGCCCGGCCCGACTGGGTGATGAAGGACCATATCGCCGAGGCCGTCGAAGCGATCCGCAGACAGGTCGGCGACGAGGAGGTGATCCTGGGCCTGTCGGGCGGCGTCGATTCGAGCGTCGCCGCCGCGCTGATCCATCGCGCGATCGGCGACCGGCTGACCTGCGTGTTCGTCGACCATGGCCTGCTGCGGCTGGACGAGGGCGACATGGTGATGCGCATGTTCGCGGACCGGCTGCACGCGCGGGTGGTGCGGGTCGACGCCGCTCAGCTTTTCATGCGCGAGCTTGCCGGCATCAGCGACCCGGAAGCCAAGCGCAAGACCATCGGCCGCCTGTTTGTCGATGTATTTCGGGCTGAAGCCAAGAAGCTGATTGCGTCAGGTGCTAGCAAAAAAGGAGCGAGCTTCCTCGCGCAGGGCACGATTTATCCGGACGTGATCGAGTCCGGCGCGGCCAAGTCCAAGAAGGCGGTGACGATCAAGAGCCACCACAACGTCGGCGGCCTGCCCGAGGCGCTGGGCCTCAAGTTGCTGGAGCCGCTGCGCGATCTGTTCAAGGACGAGGTGCGCGAGCTCGGCGAGGCCCTGGGCCTGCCGCACGACATGGTGTACCGCCACCCGTTTCCGGGGCCGGGCCTGGGTGTGCGCATCCTGGGTGAAGTCAAGAAGGAATATGCCGACCTGCTGCGCCGAGCCGATGCGATCTTCATCGAGGAGCTGCGCAACACCCGGGACGAGGCCACCGGCAAAAGCTGGTACGAGCTCACCAGCCAGGCGTTCGCGGTATTCCTGCCGGTGAAAAGCGTCGGCGTGATGGGTGACGGCCGCACCTACGACTACGTGGTCGCGCTGCGCGCCGTGCAGACCAGCGACTTCATGACCGCCGACTGGGCCGAACTGCCGTACCCGTTGCTCAAGAAGGTGTCGAGCCGCATCATCAACGAGGTACGCGGCATCAACCGAGTGACCTACGACATCAGCTCCAAGCCGCCGGCGACGATCGAGTGGGAGTGAATTGACGTTCTTCGGGGACTATCGCCAGTTATCGAAAACTGCCGTAACGTGTTGATTTAAAAAGAAATACGTCACGGCAGCTATCGGTGGCTATCGCCGGCCAGCGGAACAGGTTGGCGGTGAAAGTGGCGGTAAGAACCGGAGGCCGGATTAAGACCCTCCCGTTCACTATTGAGACCAAACCGGTCTTTGACGGTAAAAGTCTCCTCTGGAAAGCTGATTTCATGCGGCTTTCCGGGCATCAGCAGGTCTCCTGGCCCCTGACGGTAAAAGCCGTCGCCAACAGGAGGAAAACCTCGATGCTTACCGACACCGCACTGCGTAATTTGAAGCCTAAGTCATTGACTTATAAGGCTTCTGACCGTGATGGGATGTACGTGACGGTATCGCCCACCGGTACCGTCACCTTCCGCTACGATTACCGTCTCAACGGTCGTCGCGAGACCCTGACCATTGGCCGCTACGGGCCGGCGGGCATATCGCTGGCGATGGCCCGCGAAAAACTGATCGACGCCAAGAAGGCCGTGGCCCAGGGCAAGTCCCCCGCGCTGGAGAAGCAGCGCGAGAAGCGCCGGCTGACCGCCGCCAAGACCTTTGGCGACGTGACCGAGAAGTGGCTGGCCGGCGCTCGAATGGCAGACAGCTCCAAGGCAATGCGCAAGAGCATCGTCGATCGGGACATCCTGCCGGCCTTCCAGAACAGGCAGCTCAACGAAATCACCGCTGATGACCTGCGTGCCCTCTGCAATAAGGTGAAGGCGCGCGGTGCTCCAGCCACTGCGGTACACGTCCGCGACATCGTGAAGCAGGTCTATGCCTTCGCCATCCTGCACGGCGAGAAGGTGGACAACCCGGCTGAGGATGTAGGGGCCGCGTCGATTGCGACCTTCGTGCCGAAGGATCGCGCCTTGTCGCCGCTAGAGATCCGGCTGATGGCGCGGCAGATGGAATCGGTGGCGACCTATCCGACCATCCGGCTGGCGTTGCGCATGATCCTGCTGACCCTGGTGCGCAAGAGCGAACTGATCCAGGCCACCTGGGATGAGGTCGATTTCGAGAGCGCGACCTGGACGATCCCGAAGCAGCGCATGAAGGGGCGCAACCCGCACGTGGTCTATCTGTCGCGCCAAGCGCTCGACATCTTCGTGGCCTTGCACACCTGCGCGGCTGGTTCCAAGTTCGTGCTGCCATCGCGCTACGACGCCGACCGCTGCATGTCGAACGCGACCTTGAACCGGGTCACGCAGATCGTCGCGGAGCGAGCGAAGGCTGCGGGTCTGCCGTTGGAGCCTTTCACCGTCCACGATCTGCGCCGCACCGGCTCGACGCTGCTGAACGAAATCGGCTTCAATCGTGATTGGATCGAGAAGTGCCTGGCGCACGAGGACGGGCGTTCCTCGCGCTCGATCTACAACAAGGCCGAGTACGCCGAGCAGCGGCGCCACATGCTGCAGGAATGGGCCAAGATGGTTGATGCCTGGATCGATGGCCAGACCTACGTGCCGAAGCTGATGCCGGAGAACGTGGTTGTGCCGGTACTGAGTGCGACCGTGTGACAGGGGGAATCGTATGCAGATCCTCTTGGTACGTGCTGCCGATGGGCGGCGGGTGGTTTACCGTTGTCGTAAAAAGATCACTGTAAGTGATCAAATTTCTAGTTTACCAAACCATCGAGTCTTGGCAGAGGTTCGAGAAAGCTGTATTTTGAGCACTATGGGTGAACAAAATTCAGGAAAACTGAACCGCCTCTTGGCTGATCTGGGCGACACGCGCCTGGTTTCCAGTCGCTGGTTACGGGCGCACGGCTACTCGAACAGCCTCGTCGCACGCTATGTGGGCAGCGGCTGGCTGGTGTCGCCGGCCCGTGGCGTGTATATGCGCCAGGGCGGGCGTCTGCAGTGGGATGGTGTGGTGCGCAGCCTGCAAGCCGGGGAGGGGATGCCGCTGCATGTGGGGGGGCGCTTCGCGCTGACCCTGCAGGGGCACGAGCACTACCTGCGCCTGGGCGATGCCGGGACGATTACCCTCTATGGGCCGGAGCGGCCGCCAGGCTGGATGAGCAAGCTGCCGCTGCAGGAGCGCTTCGCGTTCCTGGGCAAGGGTCCGTTCGATCTGCCTGCCGTGTCATTCACGGCCGAGGTGTCCGAGTCCGTGCTGGCCGGGCAGGGGCTGGCGTGGCATCGGATGGACTCAGGTGCCGAGTCGGCACTGGTGTGCTCCACGCCCGAGCGGGCCATGCTGGAGTTGTGCGATGGCGTGTCGGATGCGGCGCTGGTCTATGAGGCTGATGCGCTGATGCAGGCGATGACGACGCTGCGGCCGCAGCGTGTCGGCCTGATGCTGCGTCGCTGCCGCAGCATCAAGGCGAAGCGGCTGTTCCTGGCCCTGGCCGAACGCCACAAGCATGCGTGGCTGTCTCATGTGCCCCTCGATGGGGTCGAGCTGGGCCGGGGCAAGCGCGCGCTGGTGCCCGGCGGGCGCTTGCATCCGACTTACCAGATCACCCTGCCGGGAGACCTCGATGAGCACCTGGCTTGACCATTGGGACCGCCGGTACACCGATCGGGTGCGGCTGCTGGTGGAAATCCTGCCGGTGCTCGCGCAAGAGCCGCGCTTCGCGCTCAAGGGCGGCACGGCCATCAACCTGTTCGAGCATGATCTGCCGCGCCTGTCGGTGGACATCGATCTGGCTTGGCTGCCGGTGCATGACTATGCCGAGGATGCCAGACAGATCGCCGA
>JAFECV010000143.1 GCA_018241985.1 Pseudomonadota bacterium
TGCTGCCGGGCCTCACGGAGAAGATCGTCAAAACAGGTAATCATCAGCATGGATTATCGCCGCCGTTCAGCAGGCCGGCCCGAATCGCGCCATCATTGAACGCTCGCGCATCGTCTGCGCCAAATCAAACCCGCGCGCAGAGGCCGGGCCGTACCATGGAGCCCGACCGGCGGATAAGCGCAGCCCCGAAATTTCCCCATCAAGACAGGACTTTGCGATGAACAAGACGGATCCCCAGGAAGTGACTTCGGAGCGCGAACTCGCGGCCCAGCCGATCAGCCAGGAAGTTCTGCTGGAGAAATACGCGAAGGGGGAAGAGCGCACGATCGACGGGGTCCACCTGCGCGTCGCCCGGGCCCTGGCCCAGGCCGAGCCGGCGGAGCAGCGCACCCGCTGGGAGGCCGAATTCATCGCGGCGATGCGCGGCGGATTCCTGCCGGCCGGGCGCATCCAGTCCGCGGCCGGCACCGAGCTCTCGGCCACGCTGATCAACTGCTTCGTGCAGCCGATCGGCGACTCGATCGCGCAGGTCGAAGACGGGGTTCCGGGCATCTACACCGCGCTGACCGAAGCCGCCGAGACGATGCGGCGCGGCGGCGGCGTCGGCTACGACTTCTCTCGCATCCGGCCCCATGGCGCCTGGGTCGCCAGCACGCAAAGCAGCGCGTCCGGCCCGGTGAGCTACATGCGCGTGTTCGACCGTTCCTGCGAGACGGTCGAGTCCGCGGGTTCCCGGCGCGGCGCGCAGATGGGCGTGCTGCGCTGCGACCATCCGGACATCGAGGAATTCATCCACGCCAAGGACGGGGGGCAACTGACCAACTTCAACGTTTCGGTCGGCGTCACGGACGGTCTCATGCAAGCGGTACAAGACGACACCGAGTTCGAACTGGTGCATACCGCCGAGCCCGGTGCCGCGCAGAAGGCGGCCGGCGCATTCGCGCGGACGCTGGACGACGGCACCAAGCTGTGGGTCTATCGCAAGCTGCGCGCCCGCGACCTGTGGGAGCAGATCATGCGCTCGACCTACGACCATGCCGAGCCCGGCGTGTTGTTCCTGGACCAGATCAACCGCGACAACAACCTGTCCTACTGTGAAACCATCGCCAGCACGAACCCATGCGGCGAGCAACCGCTACCGGCCTACGGCTGCTGCTGCCTTGGCTCGATCGACCTGACCCGCTTCGTCGTCGATCCGTTCGAGGACGGTGCGCGTTTCGATGCCGCCGGATTCGCGCGGCTCGCGCGCGTCGCGGTCCGGATGCTCGACAACGTGCTGGACATCACCGTGTGGCCGCTGCCGCAGCAGCAGCAGGAGGCGCGCAGCAAGCGCCGGGTCGGCCTCGGTTTCACCGGTCTCGGCGACGCCCTGGTCATGCTCAATCTCCATTACGATTCGGACGCCGCGCGCGCGATGGCCCGGCATATCGCGGAGGTCATGCGCGACGCGGCGTACGAGGCATCGGTCGAACTGGCGCGCGAGCGCGGCGCGTTTCCGCTGTTCAATGCCGACCTGTACCTGAGCGGCGCCCGCTTTGCGGCGCGCCTGCCGCAGCCGCTGAAGGACCGGATCCGCGCGCACGGATTGCGCAACTCGCATCTGCTGTCGATCGCCCCGACCGGCACCATCAGCCTTGCCTTTGCCGACAACGCGAGCAATGGCATCGAGCCCCCGTTCAGCTGGCGCTACACCCGCAAGAAGCGCATGGCGGACGGCAGTGTCAAGGAATACGCGGTGGAGGATCACGCCTGGCGGCTCTATCGCCACCTGAAGGGCGAGGACGAACCGCTCTCCACCGCGTTCGTGACGGCGCTCGAACTCAGCGCCCAGGCGCACGAAGCGATGGTGGCCGCCGTCGCGCCGTGCATCGACACCTCGATCTCCAAGACCGTCAACGTGCCGGCGGACTACCCTTACGCCGACTTCCAGGACTTGTACCTGCAGGCATGGCGCTCGGGCCTGAAGGGCTTGGCAACCTACCGGCCGAACGACGTCCTCGGCGCGGTGCTGAGCACGGGATCGACCCCGGCCGCTGCGCCGCTGCAGATCGACGGCGTGAACCGGCGCCTTGCGCTGGAGCGTCTTCCGGCCCCGGTGCTGTCGTCGCTGCGCTGGCCCGGGCGGCCCGAGTTGCCGGCCGGTAACATGGCCTGGACCTTCATGGTGCAGCACCCGTTCGGTGACTTCGCGCTGTTCGTTGGAGAACTCGCGCCGGCCGCCGGCGGCGCCCCACAGCCATTCGAAGTCTGGGTCAACGGGGCCGAGCAGCCGCGAGGCCTGGGTGCGATGGCCAAGACGCTGTCGATGGACCTGCGTGCCAACGACCCGGCCTGGCTTGAGCTCAAGCTCGATGCGCTGGCCACCGTCGCTGAAGAGCGATCGTTCGAGATGCCGTTTCCGCCGCACGGCGAGCGCCGCCTGTTCCCCGGCGTCGTAGCCGCGACCGCAGCCGTGATTCGCTGGCGCTGTGAACAGTTGAACGCCCTGCCCCCGGCGCGCGGCAAGTTGCCGACGCCGGTGCTGGACGCAATGTTCAGCCGCAACGAACCGCATACCGGCCCCTCCGGAACGCTGGCCTGGGCCGTCGACGTGGACAACCCCGCCACCGGCGAATCCTTCACGCTGACGCTCAAGGAAGTGACCATGCCCGGCCCCGACGGCAGCACCGTGACCCGGCCCTGCGCGGTCGGGTTCTCCGGCAACTACCCGCGGGCGCTGGACGGTCTGGCGCGGCTGCTGTCACTGGACATGCGGGTCATCGATCCAGCCTGGATCGGCATGAAGCTGCGCAAGCTCCTCAACTACGCCGAACCGCTGGGCAGCTTCATGGCGTTCGTTCCCGGGCTGCCGCACGGCGAGCGGCGCCAGCAGACCTGGCCGTCCACGGTCGCCTACCTGGCGCGGCTGATCATTCACCGCTACGCGATGCTGGGCGTGCTGAACGAGGAGGGTTTCCCGCTGCGGGAAATGGGCGTGCTCGATGCGCCCCGGGACCGGCGCAGCCACCGGTTGCTGGCGGGCCGGCCTTGCCCGGAATGCGGCAACCACAGCCTGATCCAGCGCGACGGCTGCGAGTTCTGCACCGCATGCGGATTTGTCGGCCAGTGCGGTTGAAGGACTAACCGGCTGGCGCCGCGCGGGCGGTGCCAGCCGTGTTTCAGTGCAGGTGCCGCGGCTTGCGCCCGCCGCCGTGGCCGAAGCCGCCGTGGCCGCTGCCGGCGCCGCGCGGCGACTTGCCGATGTCGAGTGAGTTGGCGAGCGCATCGAAGCGCTGGGCGAACAGCTTGTCGATCTCGGCCACCACGCCGCCGAGTTCGGCGCCATCGAAATGGCGCTCCATCGTGCCCACCACGTCCTCCACCAGCAGATCCCGCTGCACCTGCAGAATCGCCGCCGGGTTCGGCCCGACGAAGAACATCAGGAAATCGTCGCGCGATTCGTCGGTGGAGTCTTCGTCGTCCTCGTCGAACTCCGAATCGTAGAACGTCACCTCGATGGCCGCCCCCTGCGCCGCCAAGTCGTTCAGGCTCATTCCCATTTCGTCGAGCGCCTCGCGGAAGTCCATGTCGCCATGGACGGTCCAGCAAAGTTGCAGCAGGTGCTGCTGGGCGTCGAAGCGAATACCGGGCTCTTCGTCGTAGGCGCTCGCGGCCCCATCAGCCAGCGAGCGGGCGCCGGCGTACTTCCACATCGGTGCGAGCGCGTCCTGCAGTTGCCCGAACGTCACATCCGCGCGCAGCGGGACATCGCCGTGCACGTGAATCTCGAAAGGTGGTTCATAACGTGACATATCCGGCCCTGACCTGTGCTGCTTGCATTCTACGCGTCGCGGGCGTTGCGGATAAGATGCCCGGCTGCCGCCGCAGTGGCGAAATCGGCAGACGCTGTGGACTTAAAATCCACTTCCCTCGCGGGAGTGCGGGTTCGAGCCCCGCCTGCGGCACCATCGGCTCCCGCATGGGTCGCCGTCGCACCCGGCGCGTCGACTCATTGCCAAACGGTCGATCCTGCGGCCGGCCCGCACGGCACCCTCTCCGTTGAATCGCCTGCGGTTCTTGACATGACGTTTCTGGTCATTAAGAATAAATGCAGATCACTCTCATTTGAGTTGAGGTTAATTTTTGTTACGATCCGACTCCGCTTTTTCGATCTGCCATCGAACCTTCATGCCGCCTCGAGTCCCGCTCATACTCGCCTGTGTGTTGGCGCTGGTCGTCATGACACTGGCAAGCTGTGGCGGCGGCAGCGGCGGCGGCGGCGGCGAAAGCACGATCGCATCGGCAACAAGCCCGCTGTCGACCAAGGCCGAACTGGGGCGGCTGATCTTCAGCGACACCGCGCTGTCGGTGTCCGGCAGACAGTCCTGCGCCACCTGCCACGACCCCTCCAATGCCTTCGGCCCTTCTGACAAGCTCTCGGTGCCGCTTGGCGGGCCGGGCATGGATCTCGAAGGATTCCGAGCAACGCCCTCGCTGATGTATGCGTCCTATACGCCAAGATTCAGCATCGCAAGCGATGGGACACCGAGCGGCGGGTTCTTCCGGGACGGCCGCTCACCGTCCCTTGCCGATCAGGCACAACAGCCGTTCCTGGCCCCGTTCGAGATGGCGAATGCGACGCCGGCGGACGTCGTCGCCAAGCTGTCCACGCGCCCGTACCTCTCTCGGTTCGAAGCGGTGTTCGGCGAAGACATCATGGGTGATCCGACGCAGGTGCTCGCTGCAATCGGCGCCGCCTTGGCCGCCTACCAGACCGAGGAACCCGGCTTTCACCCGTTTTCGAGCAAATTCGACTACTACCTCAAGAGTCAGGCGACCCTGTCTCCGATCGAACTCAAAGGCTTGGCGCTCTTCAACGACCCGACCAAGGGGAACTGCGCCGCCTGCCATGTCTCTCGGGGCGTGAACGGCAATCCGCCGCTGTTCACCGACTTCACCTACGACAACGTCGGCCTGCCGCGCAACTGGAAGATTCCTGCGAACCAGGCCGGGCCGCAGCCCAGCTACGTGCCGCAGAACGGGGCGGCTCTGGGCGGCGACTACGCATACTACGACCTCGGCCTGTGCGGCCCGTTCAATCCCGACAACGCATTTCGCGGCTCGCTGTGCGGCCTGTTCAAGGTGCCGACGCTGCGCAACGTGGCGCTGCGACAGCAGTTGTTCCACAACGGCGTGTTCGACAACCTGAACGACGCGGTGACCTGGTACGTCACGCGCGACACCGCTGCGGCCCGCTGGTACCTGAAGCAGGACGGCACGCCGGACCGGCTCTACAACGACCTGCCGCCGGTCTACGTTCGAAACGTGAACGTCGGCGAGGTGCCGTATGTGCAAAACCTGGCGCCGACCCTCGATGCCCAGGAGATCGGCGACGTGGTCGCGTTCTTGTGCGCCCTGACCGACGGCTACGACCCGCAGAACCCTGCCGCGTACCGGGTACCCGCACAGTGCGCGGCCGCGGCATCCGCGCCCCCGTGAGTGGCATGCGCCCAACGAACAATCAACGACGAGCCCGCATCATGCGCATGAACCACTCCAAAAAACCCGTTGCGTCGACCGTCGCGGCGATCGCCGCCTGCTGCTTCATCGCGCCGCTGGCGCATGCGGCGCCGCCCGCCGCCCCGGCGTCGAAAATCGACGCGATGCAGAATGAAATCGATGCGATGGCGAAGCAGTTGCAGGAAATGAAGCAACAGCTGCTGCAGATGAAGCAGGAGAACGCGCAGTTGCGCAATCAACAGACCGAGACCGCGCGCCAGACGCAACAAGCCGTCACCCAGCAGAAGGAACTGCAGACGCAGGTGACGGCTGCGACGCAAACTGCGCAGTCCGCGCAGAGCGCGGCAAGCAAGCCATCCCCGCTCGACAACGTCAGTCTTTGGGGCTATGGCGAGCTCTACTACACGCATCCGACGAACAAGAAGCAGGATACGCGCGCCGATCTCGCCCGCGCGGTGTTCGGGCTCGGGTACCAGTTCAACGACACGACCCGCTTCAACTCGGAGTACGAGATCGAGCACGCGGTGGCGTCTGCCGACGACGTCGGCGAGTCCGAGGTGGAGCAGTTCTACGTCGACCATCGCTTCAACCCCTCGTTGTCGACACGGGCCGGGCTGTTTCTGATCCCGGCGGGGTTGCTCAACGAAAACCACGAACCGACGAACTTCTACGGTGTCACGCGCAACTTCGTCGA
>JAFECV010000144.1 GCA_018241985.1 Pseudomonadota bacterium
ATCACGCCCTTGGCGGTGTCGGCCAGTTCGGGATTGGTCAGCACCAGGGTGGTGGCGCCAAAGCCGATGATGAAGATGATGACGTAGAAGTAGCCGATCCAGGTGGTGGCCCAGAACACGCTCTTGCGCGCCTCCTTGGCGTCGGGCACGGTGAAGAAGCGCATCAGGATGTGCGGCAGGCCCAGCGTGCCGAACATCAGCGCCATGCCGAAGCTGATGGCCGAGATCGGGTCCTTGATGAAGCCGCCCGGGCCCATGATGGACAGGCCCAGCTTGGCCGCCACGTCGCTGGCCGCGCCGCCGTTTTGCGCGATCTGCGTCTTCACGCGCACGCCGTCGGCAAACAGCGCCTCGGGGCTGAAGCCGTACCTGGCCAGCACCATGAAGCCCATGAAGGTCACGCCGGCCAGCAGCAGGCAGGCCTTGATGATCTGCACCCAGGTGGTGGCCGTCATGCCGCCGAACAGCACGTAGATCATCATCAGCACGCCCACCAGCACCACCGCGATCCAGTAGTCCAGCCCGAACAGCAGCTTGATCAGCTGGCCGGCGCCGACCATCTGCGCGATCAGGTAGAAGGCCACGACCACCAGCGTGCCGCAGGCCGCGAAGACGCGAAACGGCGTCTGCGAGAAGCGGTAGCCGGCCACGTCGGCAAAGGTGAACTTGCCCAGGTTGCGCAGGCGCTCGGCCAGCAGGAAGGTCAGGATCGGCCAGCCCACCAGGAAGCCGATGGAGTAGATCAGGCCGTCGTAGCCGGTGGCCATCACGGCCGCCGAAATGCCCAGGAACGACGCCGCCGACATGTAGTCGCCGGCGATGGCCAGGCCGTTCTGAAAGCCCGTGATGCCGCCGCCGGCGGTGTAGAAGTCCGCCGCCGACTTGGTGCGGCTGGCGGCCCACTTGGTGATCCACAGCGTGGCCGCCACGAACACCGTGAACATGATGATGGCGATCCAGTTGGTGGCCTGCTTGGCGGTCTGGCCGACGTCGCCGCCGGCCGCCAGTGCGGCGCCGCTGGCCGCCAGCAGCGCGGCAGGCGCGAGTAGGGTGCGTGCGCGGTTCATTGGGTGGCGTCCTTCAGGATGCCGCGGGTCAGGGCGTCGAACTCCTGGTTCGCGCGGCGCACGTAGAAGCCGGTGATGAGGATGGTGAACACGATCACCGCGATGCCGATCGGAATGCCCAGCGTAGTCACGCCGCTGCCGATGGGGGTGGCCAGCAGTTCCTTGTCGAAGGCGATCAGGCCGATGTAGCCGTAGTACACGATCAGCATCAGGATCGTGAGCCGCCAGCCGAAGCGCGTGCGCGTGGCCTTGAGCTGCTGGTATCTGGGATTGCTCTGAATCCGCTCGACCATCGGGTCTTGCATGGCGTTGTCTCCTTGGGGCGCAGGGCCCATGGCTTTGTGGGACGGCCCGGGGGCCGCGGCGGATTATTTCGAGCGAGGCTGACGCCAGACTAACGCCAGACTGACACCAACCCAACAAGTGAGCGGCTTCTCGAGGGCGCGCGACACGCGCATGGTGGCGCTTCGGCAGGCGCGGTTTGTTGCGTTGTGTCAGACAATGGTCAGCAAGCGGCCGCATCGTCTGGTTCCACGGGCCTGGCGCACGCGGCCCGACGTTCATCCAGCATCCGAGGAGACCGCTCTCGTGACGACAGGCCTTGCCGCCAAGGGCGCAGCCCCGGCCGCCACGCGGCCCATGACGCGGGAGGAGAAGAAGGTCATCTTCGCCTCGTCGCTCGGCACCGTGTTCGAGTGGTACGACTTCTACCTGTACGGCACGCTCGCGGTCATCATCGGCAGGCAGTTCTTCTCGAACCTCGACCCGAGCTCGCAACTGATCTTCTCGCTGCTCGCGTTCGCCGCCGGCTTCATCGTGCGGCCGTTCGGCGCGCTGGTGTTCGGGCGCCTGGGCGACATGATCGGGCGCAAGTACACCTTCCTGGTCACGATGCTGATCATGGGCTCGTCGACCTTCATCGTCGGCATCCTGCCCGGCTTCGCCAGCATCGGCGTGGGTGCGCCGACCATCCTGATCGGCCTGCGGCTGATGCAGGGGCTGGCGCTCGGCGGCGAATACGGCGGCGCCGCGATCTACGTCGCCGAGCATGCGCCGCAGGGCAAGCGCGGCGCCTTCACCTCGTGGATCCAGGGCACCGCCACGGTCGGCCTGCTGTTGAGCCTGATGGTGATCCTCGCGACCCAGACCCTGCTCGGTCCGGAGAACTTCGCCGCCTGGGGCTGGCGCGTGCCGTTCGTGTTCTCGATCCTGCTGCTGGCGATCTCGGTCTACATCCGCCTGAGCATGAACGAGTCGCCGGCGTTCGCGAAGATGAAGGCCGAGGGCAAGACCTCGAAGGCGCCGTTGTCCGAGTCGTTCGGCCAGTGGCGGAACCTGAAGATCGTGATCCTGGCGCTGGTCGGCCTGACCGCGGGACAGGCCATGGTCTGGTACACCGGCCAGTTCTACTCGCTGCTGTTCCTGACCCAGGCGCTCAAGGTCGACAGCGCGACCGCGAACATCCTGATCGCGCTGGCGCTGGTCTTGGGCACGCCGTTCTTCGTCGTGTTCGGCGCGCTGTCGGACCGGATCGGCCGCAAGCCGATCATCATGGCCGGCTGCCTGCTCGCGGTGGTCACCTACTTCCCGGTCTTCACGGCGCTGACCCGCGCGGCGAACCCCGATCTGGCCGCCGCGCAGGCGCGCGCCAAGGTCCTGGTGACCGCCGATCCGGCCGAATGCTCGTTCCAGTTCAACCCGACCGGCACGATCAAGTTCACCAGTTCCTGCGACATCGCGAAGCAGATGCTCGCCGGCGCATCGGTCAGCTACGACACCGCGGCCGCGCCGGCCGGCACGCCCGCGACGATACGGATCGGCGAAGACACGATCTCCAGCTACAGCGCGAAGGGCCTGTCGGCCGACGAGGCGAAGCGCAAGGACGCCGAGTTCAGGAAGCAGGTCGCCGACACGCTCAGGAAAGACGGCTACCCGGCCAGGGCCGATTCGGCGAAGATGGACAAGGTGATGATCGTCGCGATCCTGACCTACCTGGTGATCCTGGTGACCATGGTCTACGGCCCGATCGCGGCGATGCTGGTCGAACTGTTCCCGACCCGCATCCGCTACACGTCGATGAGCCTGCCGTATCACATCGGCAACGGCTGGTTCGGCGGCCTGCTGCCGACCACCGCGTTCGCGATCGTCGCGCAGACCGGCAACATGTACAACGGCCTGTGGTACCCGATCATCATCGCCGCGATCTCGCTGGTGGTCGGCACGGTGTGCATCCGCGAGACCAGGGACGTCGACATCTACGCGTCCGACTGATCTCGCGGCGGGGCCTTTTGTTTTCATGCTGCGGCAGGCGTCCGAGGCGATGCGGAACGGCCGAAGCTGGTATGGTGAAGGGCGTGACCCGGCAGCACTTCGGAATGTTGGCGCCGCCCTCGCTGACCCGCCGACACGCGTTGTTCCTCGACTTCGACGGCACCCTGGTCGACATCGCCGCGCAGCCGCAGGCGGTGCAGGTACGGCCCGACGTCGTGGCAAGCCTGCGCGCGCTGCACGAGGCGCTGGGCGGCGCGGTCGCGATCGTCACCGGCCGCACCGCGGCGGACATCGACCGGTTCCTGGCGCCGCTGCATCTTCCCCTCGCCTGCGAGCACGGTGCCCGCTATCGCCTGGGCGACCGCAGCGGCGGCGTGGCGGCGTTGCGGCTACAGCCGGTGCTCGATGCGCTGCGTCCGCTGTTGCAGCGCCACCCCGAACTGCGGGCCGAACCCAAGAATGCGGGCATCGCGCTGCACTACCGGCAGGCGCCGCAGCTCGAGGCGCTGTGCCGGCAGGCGCTCGAGGGCGCGCTGCGCTGCGTGCCCGGCGCGGAGCTGCTCCAGGGCAAATGCGTGCTCGAAGTCAAGCCCACTGCCGTCAGCAAGGGCGGCGCGATCCTGCGCTTCATGGACGAGCCGCTATTCACCGGGCGCGTGCCGCTGTTCATCGGCGACGACGTGACGGACGAATCCGGCTTCGTGGTCGTGCAGTCGCGCGGTGGCCTGGGCATCAAGGTCGGTGACGGCGCCACGCAGGCGCTTGCGCGCCTGGAGTCGCCGCCGGCGCTGCGTGCCTGGCTCGCGGGCGCCGCGGCCGCGCTGGCCGGCCCGCGGCTGCCGCGGGCAGCGGCCGGTGAGGGCGCGCGATGAGCCCGGCCTCGGCACCGGCGCCGCCGTCGCTGGCGCTGGGCATGATCGGCAATTGCACCATCAGCGCGCTGGTCGATGCGCGCGCCGGCATCGTCTGGTGCTGCATGCCGCGCTTCGATGGCGATCCGGTGTTCAACGCGCTGCTGGATGCCGGCGAGTCGGGCAGCCGCTTCGCCTTCGCGCTGGATGATTTCGCCGGCAGCGAGCAGTGGTACGAACTCAATACCGCGGTGCTGCGCACCCGGCTGACCGACCGCGCGGGCAACTGCGTGGAGGTGACCGATTTCGCGCCGCGCTTCTTCGCCCATTCCCGGTTCTTCCGGCCGGTGCTGCTGGTGCGCCGCGTCCGGCCGGTGCGCGGCTCGCCGCGCCTGCGCGTGCTGCTGAAAGTGCGCTACGACTGGGGGCGGGACACGCCCGCCATCACCCGCGGCAGCAATCACGTGCGCTACGTCGGCGAAACGCTCGCGCTGCGCCTGAACACCGATGCGCCCGTGCCCTACGTGCTGTCGGGCCAGCCGTTCGTGCTGGACCGCGAACACAACTTCCTGCTCGGCGAGGACGAATCGCTGGCCCGCGGCATCGCCGACACCGCGCGCCACCTCGAGCAGGAAACCATCGCCTACTGGAAGCTCTGGTGCCAGCGGCTGGCCCTGCCGCTGCAATGGCAGGAGGCCGTGATCCGCGCGGCGATCACGCTGAAGATGTCGCTGTTCGAGGACACGGGCGCGATCGTCGCCGCGATGACCACGAGCATCCCCGAGTCCGCGCACAGCGGCCGCAACTGGGACTACCGCTACTGCTGGCTGCGCGATGCATTCTTCGTCGTGCGCGCGCTCAACAGCCTGTCCGAGGTCGGCACGATGGAGGACTACCTGCGCTGGCTCGCCAACATCGTGGTCGAGGTCGGCGACGGGCACATCCAGCCGCTGTACGGCATCGGACGGGAGCACGCGCTGCCCGAGCGCATCCTCGATCACCTGCCCGGCTACCGCGGCATGGGCCCGGTGCGCGTCGGCAACCAGGCGGCGGAGCACTTGCAGCACGACGTGTACGGCAACATCGTGCTCGGCGCGGCCCAGGCCTTTCACGACCGGCGGCTGCTGCATCCTTCCGGCCCGGCCGAATTCGAGCGGCTCGAGCGCGTCGGCGAGCGCGCGGTGCAGGTCTACGGCAAACCCGATGCCGGCATGTGGGAGCTGCGCACGCGCGCGCGCATCCACACCTCGTCCGCGCTGATGAGCTGGGCGGCCTGCGACCGCCTCGCGAAGATCGCGGCGGCCCTGCAGCGGCCCGAACGCGCGGACTACTGGCGCGGCCACGCGCGCCGCATGCAGGATGAAATCCTGCGGCGCGCCTGGAACGCCGAGCGCAAGGCGTTCGCCGAGAGCTTCGATGGCCGCGATCTCGACGCCAGCGTGCTGCTGATGGCCGAGGTGGGCCTGATCGACCCCCGGGATTCGCGCTTCGTCAGCACGCTGCAGGTCATGGAAAAAGTCCTTTGCGACGGCCCCTACATGCGCCGCTACGAAGCGGCGGACGACTTCGGCAAGCCGGAGACCAGTTTCAACATCTGCACCTTCTGGCGCATCGACACCCTGGCGCGCGTGGGCCGGCGCGACCAGGCGCGCGACATCTTCGAGGCCATGCTGGCGGTACGCAACCCGCTTGGCCTGCTGTCCGAGGACACGCATGTCGCCAGCGGCGAGATGTGGGGCAACTTCCCGCAGACCTATTCGATGGTGGGCGTGATCAACGCCGCGATGCGACTGTCCGCGCCTTGGGACACCGTGATATGAACCACCCCCAGTCTTCGCGCACTTCGTGTCGCTGCGCCAACCCCCTCACCGGGGGCGCACCCAGCGGCCCGGCCAAGCCGGATCCGCGGGTGCCCGCGAACGGCC
>JAFECV010000145.1 GCA_018241985.1 Pseudomonadota bacterium
CTCGCGCAGCGTGCCGTCGATGCGAAAGCGCACGCTCGAATGGCGCTCGTACGGTTCGATGTGGATGTCGCTCGCGTTGTCGCGCGCCGCCTGCGTCAGGAGCGCGTTGAGCATGCGGATGATCGGCGCGTCGTCGCTGGTCTCGAGCAGGTCCTCGATCGCCGGCAGCTCCTGCATCATGCGCGACAGGTCGGCGTCGCCCTCGACCTCGCTCACCACGGTCGCCGCGCTCGACTCGCCCTGCGCATAGGCGGCGCTGATGCGCTGCGCCAGCGCCGCGGCGTCGGTGCGCTGCAGCGCCTGCACCGTGTGCTTGCGCATCACCTCGCTCCACGCGCCCGGGTCGGGGCGGTCGGCATGCCACAGCGTCTGCTCGCGGCCGTCGTCCTCCAGCAGCAGCTGGTGGCTGCGCGCGAACGCATAGGGCAGGGGGTAGCGCACGGCCGTTCCCGCTCCCGCTATTCGGATGTCTCGCCGTGCGGCTGCACCTGCGTCGGGCCGGTCGGCGGTGCGGTCTTCACGTTCGACGCGCCGCCCACTTCGCCCGGGCCGCTGCCCCAGGTGCCCGAGAGCCCCGGCGTCATCAGCGGCGCCGGCACCGGGCGCTGCGGCGCCGCGGGCTGCCCCGGCGCCGACGGTGCCGGGGCCATCACCGGCGCGCTGTTCACCGGCACCGTGATGCTCGACGACGGCTGCGCCGCCTGCTGCACTTCGCGCATCAGGTCGTAGCGGCTGAGCGACAGCGCACGGCTGTCGTCGGCGCTGCGCACGATCACCGGCCGCAGGAACACCATCAGGTTGGTCTTGGTGCGCTCGCGCGTGTCGCTGCGAAACAGCGAGCCCACCAGCGGCACGTCGCCCAGCCCCGGCACCTTCTGCTGGTTCGCCGAATAGTTGTCCTGCAGCAGCCCGCCGAGCACCACGATGCTGCCGTCGTCGACCAGCACCGTCGATTCGATCGAGCGCTTGTTCGTGGTCGGCCCGTTCAGGTTGTTCAGCGTGCCGGCCTGGATCGACGAGACCTCCTGGTAGATGCTCATTTTGACCGTTCCGTCCTCGCTGATCTGGGGCTTCACGCGCAGCGTCAGGCCCACGTCCTTGCGCTCGACCGTGGTGAACGGGTTCACCGAGCCGTTGCTGGTGTTCGCGTTGGTGTACTGGCCGGTGACGAACGGCACGTTCTGGCCGACCACGATCTTCGCTTCCTCGTTGTCGAGGGTCAGCAGCGTCGGCGTCGACAGCACGTTGCCGTCGCCGGTGCTCTGCAGGAAGTTCGCCAGCGCGCCCAGGGTGAACGCGCCGGCGCCGTTCTGGTGCGCGAGCGCCAGGTTGCCGCCGGCCGAGGTCGCCGGCACGGTGCCGCCCTTGATCGCATTCGCGAGCGAGAAGATGTTGGTGCCGCCGACGGTGAAGTTGGTGCCCAGCACGCCGACGTTGGCGCCGCCATTGCCCAGCAGCGCCTGCCACTGGATGCCGAATTGCGCCGCCTTGTCGGTGTTGACCTCGGCGATCAGGCTCTCGACCAGCACCTGCGCGCGGCGGCCGTCGAGCTTGTCGATCACCGCGCGCAACTGACGGTACAGCGGCTCGGGCGCGCTGATGATCAGCGAATTGGTGGCCGGATCGGCCTGGATCTGCCCGCCCAGCGACGGCTGCCCGCTCGGCTCGACCGCGGCCTGGGCGGCGGTCGACATCGGCGTCGCGCCGGCCCCGCCCGCCGCCGCGGTGCGCATCACCGGCGCGCTCGGGGCCTGCGACGCCGGCGCCGGCGCGGCGGCGCTTTCGCCGGCGCTGATCGCCGCGCGCAGCGTCGCCGCCAGCTTGACCGCGTCGGCATTCTTCAGGTAGACGACGTGGATGTTGCCGGCCGGGTTGCTGGTGTCGTCCGGCGCGCGGTCGAGCTGCTGCACCAGCGAGCGCACCAGCGCGGCGCGCGCCGGGTTCGCCGCGCGCATGATCAGCGAGTTGCTGCGCGGCTCGGCGATCAGCGCGGTGCGGGCGGCCTCGGCCTGGCCCGGCGCCGCGACCGTGCCGCCCGGTTCGATCAGCCGCTGCACCAGCGGCACCACGTCGGTCGCGATCGCGTTCTTCAGCGGAATGATCTCGATGTCGGCGCCGTTCGACACGTCGAGCGCGGCGATGATGCGCGCGATGCGGTTCAGGTTGTCCGCGTAGTCGGTGATGATCAGCGCGTTTGCGCCCGGGTCGACGTTGATCGTGTTGTTCGGGCTGATCAGCGGCTTGAGCACCGGCACCAGGTTGTTCGCCGCCGCGAAATTGAGCTTGAAGATCTGGGTCACGACCTGGCTGCCCGCCGACGGCCCCGCGCGGCCGCCGCGCGACACCGACACCTTGGACGACTGCAGCTTGGCCTCGGCCTCCGGCACTACCTTGTACAGGCCCTCGGTGTCGATCATCGTGTAGCCCTGCAGCCGCAGCGCGGCCAGGAACTGGTTGACCGCCACCTTCGGGCTCACCGGCTTGTCGGTCACCAGCGTGATCGTGCCGTGCACGCGCGGGTCGACCACCACGTTGCGCCCGGTGATCGCGGCGATGGTGCGCGCGACCGCGTCGATGTCGGCGTTCTCGAAGTTCAGCGTCACCGGCTCGCCGGGGCGGATCGGAACCTCGGCTCTCGCCGCCGGGGCCGATGGCGACTGCCGAGCTGCCGCCGGCGCCGGCTGAGCCGCGGCGAACCGCGGCAGCCCGCAGAGCGCGAGCAGCAGAATCAGCAGTTGGAGCGATACCAGGGCCGCTGTCGGGCGAGGCGGGGAGTTGCGGTCCATGCGGTTATCCAATCGTGATGATCGAGCGTTCGCCGTCGCGCCGTCCGATGATGTTCAGCAGGTTGGAGAGCGCGGCCGCCCGGTCCGGCGCGGCCTGCGCGATGCCGCGGAAGCGCCAGTTCGAGCCCGCCCATTCGCCGCGGCCGGACAGTTGCAGGCTGCCTTCCAGCGTCTCCAGGGAGAGGCGCGGTGTCGCTCCGCCGTCGAGTGTCAATCGATAACTGCCCATGGGTTTCAGGGTCGACAGGCGCGACGACAGCCCGTTCGCGTCGAGCCGGGCCTGGCCGGCCAGGGTCAGCCGACCCTTGATCCATTCTACTGAAAGCCCTTCGGTCGAAAGTACCAATGCGCCCTCGGGCTGCACCGTATTCCACGGCGTGCCCAGGCCGGCGAGCAGCGCCGCCGGCCATTGCGACCGGCCGTCCGCCAGCGTCAGATGGCCCCCGCCCCAGCGCGGACTGAAATGCAGCCGCAGCGGCTGCGACGTGCAGCAGGTGGCGTCGACCTGCGCCCGCAGCCCGCTCCAGTCGGGCCGCAGCTTCCAGCGGACTGCGCCCGGCAGCGCGAGCGCGGCGCGGCTGCCCGCGCCTCCCGTCAGCGCCAGTCCGGCGGAGCCGTTCCACACCGTTCCCAGCGGCTGCAGCAGTTGCACCCGGCCGCCGGTCGCGCCCTCGATCCGCGCCGCGAGCCAGCTCGCCGGCGCGAACACGACGATGGCGATGAGCGCGCCCACCGCCGCGCCGGCCAGCGCCGATGCCGAGGGCTGGCGCGCGCCGCGAGGCCGGGCCGGGGTGCGCGCCATCATCGCTCCGGCAACCCGAGCACCACGGTGCCGCTCCAGCGCGCGTCACCGGCTGTGCCCGCGTCGAGGTTGAGCCGGGCGTCGGTCGGCAGCGCGCGTGCGTTGATCCGTGCCTGGGTCAGCCAGGCCGCGAGCGTCTCGGCCGGCACGCGCTTGAAGTTCACCGTGGCGCGCCCGCCGGCGAGGTTGAGTTGCGCGCCGCTGCCGAGCGCAGCCACCGACGTCTGCAGCGCGCGCAGCGCCTCGTTCACGCGCTGGCGCGACAGGCCGACCAGGTAGGCCAGTTCCTGCTGCGTGATGCGCAGCAGGTCGCCGACGCCGGGGAACAGCACCGGGTTCACCAGCGCGGCCAGGCTGCGCGCGACGCGCTGCTCGGGGCTGTGCAGGCGGTCGGTTTCGCGCGCGCCGATGAACTGCGCGAGCCGCTCGTTCAACTGGTTCATCACGAAGCGGTTGAAGCCGATCGAATGATCCAGCAGCCAGTGGAAGGTGTCCACCGGCAGGCCGGCGACGCGGCTCTTGCGCAGCGCCTGGATGTTGTAGCGGTAGGCCTCGCGCTTCAACACCGTGCCCTCGCCGAACCAGCCGCCGGGCGTGACGCCGGTGTAGGTGATGTCGCGGCCCTGCTCGGTCACGGCGCTCATCTTCAGCAAGCCGTCGATCAGGCCGAACCAGTAGGTGGCGGGCCTGCCGAAGCGGCACACCAGGTCGCCCGGTTCGGCTTCGCTGACGCGCAGCTCGGGCACGGCGCGCTCGCGCTCGGCCGGCTGCAGGTGCGGCAGCCAGGGCACGCCAGCCAGCTCGCTGTCCGTGAGCAGGCGGCGGCGTTCGTGCAGGCTCGGGGCATTCGCCATATCAGGGAAAAACCCAGTCAGAAAGTGGGCAAATTGTCGGCGAAACGACAACATGGCGTCAAAGTGCGCTCTTACCATCCGCACCATACATAGGCCCGCCCCGGCGCAACCGGAGCGACGGGACAGGAGCGAAGGAACCGGAGACATGCCGCCCGTGGCAACCACCTTTCCCAGCCTGCTGCTGCAGCACGCGCGCCAGCGCCCGCAGGCGCCGGCGCTGCGCGAGAAGGAATACGGCATCTGGCAGACCTGGAGCTGGCAGCGCGCGCACGCGGACGTGCGCGACATGGCGCTGGGGCTGGCGGCGCTGGGCTTCGCCGCCGGGCAGAACCTGGGCCTGGTCGGCGACAACCGCCCGCATCTGTACCTGATGGCCCTCGCCGCGCAATCGCTCGGCGGCGTGCCGGTGCCGATGTACCAGGACGCGGTGGCGGCCGAGATGGCGTTCGTGCTGCGCGACGCCGAGGTGCAGTTCGCGTACGCCGAGAATCAGGAGCAGGTCGACAAGCTGCTCGAGTTGCGCGCGGCGGCGGGCGAAGCCGCGGTGCCCGGCCTCGCGCACATCGTCTACGACGACCCGCGCGGCCTGCGCAACTACCGCGGCGCCGGCCTGATCAGCGTGCAGGAACTGATCGCGCTTGGCCGCCGCGAGAGCCAAGCGCACCCGAAGCTGTTCGACGAACGCGTGGCACAGGTGAAGCCCCATGACGTCGCGGTGATCCTCTACACCTCGGGCACCACCGGCCGGCCCAAGGGCGTGTGCCAGACGCACGCGGCCTTCATCGCGGCGGCGGACGGCGGCGTCGCCACCGACCATTTGCGCGGCGACGACAACGTGCTGTCGTACCTGCCGCCGGCCTGGGTCGGCGACTTTTTGTTCTCGATGGCGCAGTGGCTGGTGGCCGGCTTTGCGATCAACTGCCCCGAGTCGGGCGAGACGGTGGCGATCGACATGCGCGAGATCGGCCCGACCTACTACTTCGCGCCGCCGCGGGTGTTCGAGGCGATGCTGACCTCGGTCTCGATCCGGATGGAAGACGCCGCGCGCATCAAGCGCTGGCTGCACGAGCGCTTCATGGGCGTGGCGCGGCGCGTCGGCGCCGACATCCTCGACGCCAAGCGCGTGCCGCTGCACGACCGGCTGCTGTACGGCCTCGGCAACCTGCTGGTCTATGGGCCGCTGAAGAACGCGCTCGGCCTGTCGCGCATCCGCGTCGCCTACACCGCGGGCGCGGCGATCGGGCCGGACCTGTTCCGCTTCTTCCGCTCGATCGGCGTCAACCTGAAGCAGCTGTACGGCCAGACCGAGACCTGCGCCTACGTCTGCCTGCAGCGCGACGGTCAGGTCCGGCTCGACAGCGTCGGCCAGGCGGCGCCCGGCATCGAGATCCGGATCGCCGACAACGGCGAGGTGCTGGTCAAGGGCGTCTCGGTGCTGAAGGCCTACTACAAGCGCCCCGATGCGACCGCCGAGGTGATCGACGCGCAGGGCTACTTCCACACCGGCGACGCCGGCGTGCTGAGCGCCGACGGCCACCTGCGCATCATCGACCGCGCGAAGGACGTGGGCCGGCTGAACGGCCCGCAGGGCAGCTGCCAGGGCGCGATGTTCGCGCCCAACTACATCGAGAACAAGCTCAAGTTCTTCCCGCAGATCAAGGAAGCGGTCT
>JAFECV010000146.1 GCA_018241985.1 Pseudomonadota bacterium
CGCACGTTGGCCTGCGAACCGGTGGCGACGACCAGGTCGCAGCGCTGCATCAGCTCGGCGGTCGCCTGCTTGTTCACCGGCGCTTCCAGCACCTGCACCAGATCCCGCGGCGCGGCGATGCGATCGAGTTCGGCGTGGATGAACTCGACCAGCCGGACGCAGGTCGACCAGCCCTTGGGTGAGGGCGCGACGATCACCGCGTTGCGGCCTTTGAGCGCATTGATGATCTTGTTCGCCGGCGTCGCGGCCGGATTCGTCGACGGCGTGATCGCGCACACCACGCCGACCGGCCGCGCGATCTCGATCAGGCCTTGTGCGGCATCTTCGCCGATCACGCCGACCGACTTCGCGTGCTGCAGGTCGCGCAGCAGGCCGAGCGTCTTGCGGTGGTTCTTCGCGATCTTGTCCCGCACGTTGCCGATGCCGGTCGCGGCGACCGCGAGCTCGGCCAGTTCGCGGTTGCGCCCGGGCTGCATGACCGCCCAGCCGGCCGCCAGCACCGCGAGGTCGACCTGCTGCTGGTTCCAGGTCTCGAATTGGCGCTGCGCGGCGCGCGCGCGGCGCACCTGCTCGGCGATCGGGCTGGCGGCGCCGGGGTTCGATTCGTCTTGTTTCATGGTCGTTTGAGAAAGAAGTCAGGGAGGCGTGTGCCGGGCGGACGTCAGCGCCGGGCCGGGCCCGACACCCCGGGTGCGAGCGCGGCCGCAGCCGGCAGATCGGCTTCGGCTGGATCCTGCACCGTGCGCGTCGGGTCGATGAACAGCGAAGCGACGACGCCGATCGCGAGCAGCAGCGCGGACACGGCGAACGGCAGCGAATAGCTGCCGGTGACCTGGATCAGGAAGCCGAACACGATCGGCGAAATCATGCCGGCCACGCCGAAGCCGGTGTTCATGATGCCGCCGGCCGTGCCGGCGTAGGCGCCGGCGATGTCGAGCGGCAGGGTCCACAGCACCGCGTTCGTCAGTTCGAGGAAGAAGAACGACGCCGACAGCAGCGCGACCGCGAGCATCGCGTCGTGCGTGCCGACCACCGGCAGGATGAAGACGAGCGCGCCGCCGAGGCCGATCACCAGCATCGTGCGGCGCGCGATCTTCACGTTGCCGGTGCGGCGAAAGACCGCGTCCGACACCACGCCGCCCAGCGTGTCGCCGACCACGCCCGCCAGCAGCGGCAGCGCGGTGAAGAGCGCAAGCTGCTTCAGGTCGAAGCCGCGCGCGTCCTTCAGGTACGACGGCAGCCACGTCAGGAACACCCACAGCGACCAGCCGTAGCAGAAGTCGACGAAGGTGACCAGCCACATCTTGCGCACCAGTTCGGCCCAGGGCGTCTTGCCGCGCTGCCCCAGCTTGCGCCTGGCGCCGGCGCCGATCTCGTCGAGCTCCTTGGTCGTCATCCACTTGTGTTCGGCCGGCGTGTTGCGGAAGAACCAGAGGTACAGCACGGTCCACAGCAGGCTTAGCGCCCCGAGCACGATGAACGATTCGCGCCAGCCGTACAGCGCGACGATGCCGATCACGATCGGCGGCGTGATCGCGCCGCCGAGCCGCGCGAAGCTGTGCGTGATGCCCTGCGCGAACCCGCGCTCGGTCGCCGGCATCCAGAACGTGAACGCGCGGGTCGCGGTCGGGAACGCGCCGCCTTCGCCGACCCCCAGAATGAAGCGGAACACCATCAGCGAGGTCACGCCCCAGGCGAATCCGCACAGCACGGTGGCCGCGGCCCAGATCAGGCTCAGCACGGTCAGCACCGCGCGCGGGCCGAAGCGGTCGGCGCACCAGCCGCCGATGATCTGCATCGCCGCATACGGATAGGCGAACGCGGAGAACACCAGGCCGAGCTCGGTCGGCGTCAGGCCGAACTCCTTGCGGATGAACGGCGCGGCCACCGAGATGTTCACGCGATCGATGTAGGCGATGAAGTACAGCAGGCACATGACCCCGAGGATCAGGTGGCGGACCTTGAATTTGCTGCGCATGTCGTCTCCAGGAATAGAAGATGCGGGCCGGCCGATCATGTTCTCAGAAGTTCTAAATGTTAGAATTAAAACCTAACAAATGGAACGAAGCACAGCTTAGTTCAACCGACGCCGGCTTGCAAGAAAAATCCCGGCTCCCGATCCCCGGGCGGCTGCAAGCCGGGCCGGTACGACCCGGCCGCGGCCGAGCCGCCAGTCTGCTCTCGGTGAGGTCAGCTCGAGGCGTGCTGCGAGCCGGCGTCGGCAGCGCGGTAACCGAGCAGTTCGCTCGCGTCGCGCGCGCAGCCGAGCATCCGTTCGGAAAGCTGGCGCGCCTGCGCCCGGCCGAAGCGGATCGACGGCACGCTCATGCCGACCGCGGCGACGGCGGTGCCGCGGGCGTCGAAGATCGGTGCGCCCAGGCCGCAGACCCCGAGTCGCCATTCCTCGTGGTTCTCCGCGTAACCGCGGCCGCGCGTCGCCGCGAGCTCCGCGTCCAGCGCGTCGAAGTCGGTGATGGTGTTCGGCGTGTGCGCGGAAAGCGTGCCCAGCAGCGCACGCAGCGCCGCCGGCTCGAGGTGCGCCGCCGCGAGCAGCGCCTTGCCCGTGGCGACGCAATGGGCCGGCGCGCGGCCGCCGATGCGCGAATACGCCGCCACCGGCAGCGGGCTGTCGAACTTGTCGAGGTAGACGATCTCGGCGCCGTCGCGCACCGCGAGGTGCACCGTTTCGCCGGTGACCTGCGCCAGCCGCGCCAGCACCGGCCGCACCAGCCGCGGCACGTCGATCGCCGCGCCGATCAGCGTGCCGAGCTCGAACAGCCGCAGGCTGGCCCGGTAGGTGCTGCTCGCCTCGTCGCGCTGCACCCAGCCGCAGGCGACCAGGGTCTGCAGCGTGCGGTGCGCGTTGCTGCGCCCCAGCCCGAGCGCCTGCGCCACCTCGCTGACGCGGCAGTCGCGCTGCTGGCGCGCCAGCCATTCCAGCACGCCCAAGCCCTTCGCCAGCGTTGAATCCATGAGTCGGTCTCTTGCCTGTGCCGACAGTCGCGCCGGCCATGGAGATTATGGAACCGGCCGCGGCCCGGCGCAGCCTGCGCCGGTGTTGCGTGCCGGACGCTTTGGGATGGCAACTCGAATCGAATCATCGAAAAAATCGATGACAGCAGAGCAAAATTTGTCGTTTGTCGTACGCGATGCCGCCGCCCATACTGCAGTCCGCCGGCGATGGCGACAAGCATCGACCGAGAGAATCCACAGGAGACCAGCATGACGCAGATCGACCCGCGCGCATCGGGCGCAGCCCCCTCGGATCTTTCGCGGGCCGATGCGCGGACCGCACGCCTCGCGATCCGCGCCGGCGAATGGCGCAGCCATACCAGCGGGCTGGCGCCGGCGCATGTGCAGGGCAACGTCGTGATCCTGCCGCAGGCGCTGGCGTCGGACTTCCTGCGCTTTTGCCAGCGCAACCCCAAGCCCTGCCCGCTGCTCGCGGTGTCCGAGCCGGGCGACCCGAGCCTGCCGGCGCTGGGGGGCGACATCGACATCCGCAGCGACGTTCCGCGCTACCGCGTCTGGCGGGATGGCGCGTTGATCGACGAGCCGACCGACATCGCCGCGCTGTGGCGCGATGACCTGGTGACCTTCGTGCTCGGCTGCTCGTTCTCGTTCGAGCATGCGCTGATCGATGCCGGCATCGAGCTGCGCCATGTGCGCGAGGGCAAAAACGTCGCGATGTACCGCACGAACATCGCCACCGCGCCGGCCGGGCCGTTCCACGGCCCGCTGGTGGTCTCGATGCGGCCGATGAAGGCGGCGGACGCGATCCGCGCGGTGCAGATCACCGCGCGCGTGCCGGCGGTGCACGGCGCGCCGGTCCATCTCGGCGATCCGGCGCTGATCGGCATCCATGACATCGCCCGCCCCGATTTCGGCGATCCGGTCGCGGTCGAGCCGGGCGAACTGCCGGTGTTCTGGGCCTGCGGCGTCACGCCGCAGGCGGCGGTAATGGAAGCGCGACCGCCGCTCTGCATCACCCACGCGCCGGGCTACATGCTGATCACCGACCGGCTGAACCGCGACCTGCCGTTCGCCTGAGCCGGCCTGCAACCGGCGGACCTCTTCGATTCAAGACAACTCCAGGAGACAACCGATGTGGCTGAATGAAACCAACCCGCAGGAGCGCAAGACGCTGGTCGCGGCGTTCGCGGGCTACGGCGTCGACGCGTTCGACTACATGATCTACACCTTCATGATCCCGACGCTGATCGCGATCTGGGGCATGACCAAGGTCGAGGCCGGGTACATCGCCACCGGCGCGCTGATCACGTCGGCGATCGGCGGCTGGCTGGCCGGCATCCTGGCGGACCGGTTCGGCCGGGTGCGCGTGCTGCAGCTGACCGTGCTGTGGTTCACGGTGTTCACCTTCCTCAGCGGCTTCACGCATTCGTACGAGCAGCTCCTCGTCACGCGCTCGCTGCAAGGCCTGGGCTTCGGCGGCGAATGGTCGGTCGGCTCGGTGCTGATCGCGGAAATGATCCAGGCGCGCCACCGCGGCAAGGCGGTCGGCCTGGTGCAGAGCAGCTGGGCCGTCGGCTGGGGCATCGCCGCGGTCGCGTTCTGGGCCGCGTACACGCTGTTCGCACCCGAGACCGCGTGGCGCGTGCTGTTCTGGCTCGGTATCCTGCCGGCGCTGCTGATCCTGTACAACACCAGCGGCTACCTGCTGGTGCTGATCGTCGGCTCGTTCGCCGGCTACCTGACCAGCGCCTGGCTGTCGGACCGGCTCGGCCGGCGCCAGTGCTTCATCCTGTTCGCGCTGTGTGCCGGCGTGCTGGTCGTCGGCTACACGCTGATCCCGGTGAACGACGCGATGATGCTGGTGCTGGGCTTTCCGCTGGGTTTCTTCCTGTCGGGTATCTTCTCCGGCATGGGCGCGTACCTGAGCGAACTGTTCCCGAGCCGGGTGCGCGGTTCCGGCCAGGGCTTCTGCTACAACTTCGGGCGCGCGGTCGGCTCGATCTGCCCGGCGCTGGTGGGCTACCTGAGCGGATCGATCCCGCTCGGCGCGGCGATCGGCTACCTTGCGGTCGGTGCCTACCTGCTGGTGGTGATCGCCGCGCTGGCCCTGCCCGACACGACCGGCATCGAACTGACGGCCGAGGCGCAGCCCCTGCCGGCCGCGCCACGGTTGCGCAAGGCGTGAGGCCAACGAATGCCACCGGCCGCGCAGCACGGACCGTCGCCGCAATGAACCCCGTTTCTCTTGCCGGGTCTTCCGCCGAATCCGCCCCCGTGCGCGTGCTGCCGCTCGGCGACGCGGCGCTGACCGTGGAGTTCGGGAGCAGGATCGATCCACGCATTCACGCGCGCGTGATGGGCTTCGCCGGCGCGCTGGACGAGCAGGCGGCGAGCGGCGCGCTCGATGGGGTGATCGAGTGGGTGCCGACGTTCCGTTCGGTGACGGTGTATTTCGATCCGGACCGGATCGACGCCGAGCCGCTGGCGCAGCACCTGGGCGCGCTGGCACAGCGCAGCAGGCCGCGCCGCATCGCCGGTGCGCGCTGGCGCATCCCGGTGTGCTTCGATGCCGAGTTCGCGCCCGACCTGGACGAACTGGCGGCGGCCAAGGGCCTGGCGCGGGAGCAGGTGATTGCGCTGATGACGCAGACCGTGTTTCGCGTCTACATGCTCGGGTTCCAGCCCGGCTTCGCCTACATGGGCGGGCTGCCCGAGGCGCTGGAGATGCCGCGGCTCGCGTCGCCGCGCAAGCGCGTGCCGGCCGGCTCGGTGGCGGTCGCGCAGCGCATGTGCGCGGCGTATCCGTGGGAGAGCCCGGGCGGCTGGCGGCTCTTGGGGCGCACGCCGGTGCCGCTGTTCGACCCATCCGACACCGCGCGCCCCGCGCTGCTCGCGGCGGGCGACGAGGTGCTGTGGCAGCCGGTCGATCGCGCGACCTTCGATGCGCTGCGCACGCGGGCCGCATCGGGCAGCTTCGATCGTGCGGCGCTGCGCGATGCTGCCGCGCCGGGCGGGTCGACTTCGGAGGCGACGGCATGAGTGCCCAGCTCGAAGTGCTCGAGCCGGGGCTGGCCGTCGCGGTGCAGGATCGCGGCCGCTTCGGTTTTCGCCGCCTCGGCGTGCCGGTGGCCGGTG
>JAFECV010000147.1 GCA_018241985.1 Pseudomonadota bacterium
TGGCGCACCAGAGCGATCGCGTCGTGCGCGACCTGCTGCGCCAGTTCGCGCGTCGGGCACAGCACCAGCGCGCCAGGCTCGGCTGCGCGGAAGTTGCGCGGATCGGTCGGGTTGCGGCGGCGCGGCTTCTTCGGCGAAGCCTCGCCGCGCAGCAAAGCATCGGCGGCGGCTTGCTCCGTCGCCGCGCGCGCCAGTGCCTCGGCGCACTGCTGCTGCGCCAGCAGACGCTGCAGCAGCGGCAGCAGGAACGCGGCGGTCTTGCCGCTGCCGGTGCGGCTCGACACCATCAGGTCGAAGGCGGCGTCAGCGTCGTCGGACGCGGCGGCGACGCTCGCCTCGTCGGTGCCGATTTCGGAGGGAAGCGCAAGCGCAATCGCCTGGCGCTGCACCTCGGTCGGCTCGGTGAACCCGAGGTCGGCCACCGCGCGCAGCAGCTCGGGCGCGAGGCCGAGCTGCGCGAAGGCGTCGGACGCAGGGGCGTTCTGGATGTCACCCACGGAAGGCGTGGAGGGCGAAAGAGGGCGCGGCGAAAGATCGCCCGCGCCGAAGGTGGCTTCGGTCATGTCGTGCTCGTTCTGCTGAGACGGCGCGCGCACGTGCCGTCTCGGGTCAATGAACATCCGCCATGCAACGAAGCGTGGCCCGCGTCAACTGCGGGCCGTCTGCGACGAATCTCTGGAGTCGGGGACCGGGCCTGCCTGCGGCAGCCGGGACCATGCGATGGAAGATGCGCTGGGTGCCGTGAAGTGCGGCAGGGGATGAATTATCTCATGAGTGCGTCGATCGCGTCGGGCAGCCGTCATGTGCGAGGCGCTGGTGGTGGCCGAGGCGCTCGGGAACGCGCTCAGTCGTACCGCGCCACCGTGAACGCGATCAGCACCGGCACGTGCACCGCGTAGACGACGATCGAGAGCGTCAGCACGACCAGCGTCCCGCCGCTCACGTCGTCGCGCAGGAACGCGAACTCGATCAGGCCGGCGGTGATGCCGTAGGCCAGCAGCGCCCAGCGGCCCACCTGGAAGAATTTGCGCCAGTGAAAGCCGCGCACGCGGCTCAAGGCGACGAGGTTGCCGGCGAGCAGCAGCGCGGACAACACGAGCAGCGCGACGGCCGGCGCGAGCGGCACCTGCTCGGGCAGGTACGAGGCCAGGTAGATGGCGCCGGCCACGATCAGCGCGAGCGAGGCCATGCCGATCTGCGTGACCGGCGGCAGCCTGGGCCCGGCGGTTGCGGCTGAATCCATCATGTGAGTTGCCCCATCCATGGCAGATCGAGCTCGATGAGACTGATGGCCGCGGAGCAGGCCGTGCGCGAGCACCCGCGGAACCGGCTACGCCAGGCCGCTGGGTGCGCCCCCTGGAGGGGGTTGGCGAAGCGACACGCAGTGCGCGCAGCCTGGGGGTATTTCATAGATCAACCCGATGCGATCCGGGTCATGATCACGAGGATCGCGACCTGCAGCACGCCGGTCGCGCCGGCCGTGTAGATGAAGCGCTTCATCAGCGATTCGATCACCTGCGGCCTGGGTTCGGGCTTCTTCAGTTCGGTCAGGACCGCGACGTTGGCCGGCTCGAGCAGGCCGAGCGCGATCACCGCCATCATCCCGACGACGATGTAGCTGGCGACGACCCAGCCGTGGTGGAAGTACGAGCGGTTGACGGTGCCCATCAGCACGCCGAGCTGCCAGCCCGCGGCCAGCGTGACCGTGACCACGGTCGGCATGATGACCAGCATCTTCGGCATCAGCCGGGTCGCGAACTCGACCCGCGCGGGAATCGACAGCCGCCCCATGATCGGCCCGACCACGAACCCGACGAACAGGTCGATGATGGTCCACGCGGCGCCGAACGCGACATGCAGGAACACCAGCGGCCAGAGCTTGTTGACCGCGATCGCGACGACCAGCGCGATGAAGACGACCGCGACGATCGGCAGCATCCGGCGCGGAACGATCTCGAAGTCCGCCTTCTGCCCGACGGGCGGCGCTGCGCTCGGAGCCGCCACTGCCGCCGGCGACTCCATCATGATGTCGGCCATCCGGCGATGGTAGGACCGGCGGCGGGCCGGGTCAACCGACGCGCCGCCGGTGCGCCCGCGCGGCGCGCCGCTCACGGCATCTTCAGGAACTGATCCCGGTAATGTGCGAGCTCGTCGATCGACTCGTATACGTCGGCGAGCGCGGTGTGCTGCTGGCGCTTCTTGAACGCGGCGTAGACCTCGGGGCGCCAGCGCCGCGCGAGCTCCTTCAGCGTGCTGACGTCGATGTTGCGGTAGTGGAAGAACGCCTCGAGCGCGGGCATGTAGCGCACCAGGAAGCGCCGATCCTGCCCTATCGTGTTGCCGCACATCGGCACCGCGCCCTTGGGCACGTAGCGCTCGAGGAACGCGATGACCTGGCGCTCGGCTTCGGCTTCGGTCATGGTCGACGCGCGCACCTTGTCGGTCAGGCCGCTGCGCCCGTGCGTGGTCCGGTTCCACTGGTCCATGCGCACCAGCAGCTCGTCGCTCTGGTGGATCACCAGCACCGGGCCTTCGATGCGCGGCGTCAGGTCGGGCCCGGTCACGACCACCGCGATCTCGAGCAGGCGCTCGGCCTCGGGGTCGAGGCCGGACATCTCGCAGTCGAGCCAGACCAGGTTGCGGTCGGATTTGGGCAGTTCGGTGGTTTCCTCGGTCATGGTGGGCATTGTCGCGCAAGCGGCCGGGGCCGCCGGATTCGCGCCTAAACTCAACGAATATGAATGCATCGATGGTGTTCACGCTGCTGTTCGGCGCCGCGCTGGCCGCGAGCGTGCTGGCGCGGCTCTGGCTCGCGTCGCGGCAGGTTCGGCATGTGGCGCGGCACCGGGGCGCCGTGCCGGTGCCGTTCGACGCGACCGTGCCGCTCGCCGCACACCAGCGCGCCGCCGACTACACCATCGCCAAGCTGCGCTTCGGGCTGCTGGAGCTCGCCTTCGGCACCGTGGTGCTGCTCGGCTGGACGCTGCTCGGCGGCCTGCAACTGCTGAACGAGCTGCTCCTGGCGGCGATCGGCCCCGGCCTGTGGCAGCAACTGGCACTGCTGGTGGCGTTCGTCGTGATCGGCGGGCTGCTCGAAGTGCCGTTCACGCTGTACCAGACCTTCGTGATCGAGCAGCGCTACGGCTTCAACAAGATGACGTTCGGCTTGTGGCTGGCCGACATGGCGAAGGGCGCGGTGCTGGCCGCGCTGATCGGGCTGCCGGTCGCGGCGCTGATCCTGTGGCTGATGGCAGCGCTGCCGGCGGCGCCCTGGTGGCGCTCGTGGTGGCTGCTCGGCTGGGCGGTGTGGACCCTGTTCAACCTGCTGCTGCTGGTGATCTACCCGATGTTCATCGCGCCGCTGTTCAACCAGTTCAAACCGCTGGCCGACGAGGCCTTGAAGAGCCGCGTCACCGCGCTGATGCAGCGCTGCGGCTTCGCGGCCAAGGGCCTGTTCGTGATGGACGGCAGCCGGCGCAGCGCGCACGCCAACGCCTACTTCACCGGCTTCGGCGCCGCGAAGCGGGTCGTGTTCTACGACACGCTGCTCAACAAGCTCGCGCCCGACGAGGTGGCCGCGGTGCTGGCGCACGAGCTCGGCCACTTCAAGCGCCGGCACATCGCGAAGCGCACCGTCGGGCTGTTCGCGGTCAGCCTCGTCGGCTTCGCGCTGCTCGGCTGGCTGTCGACGCGGACCTGGTTCTACACGGGCCTGGGCGTGACGCCCCAGCTCACCGGCGCGCCGAACGACGCGGTCGCGCTGCTGCTGTTCGCGCTGGTCATGCCGGTGTTCAGCTTCTTCGTCGCGCCGCTGATGTCGAGGCTGTCGCGCCGCCACGAGTTCGAGGCCGACGCCTATGCGGTCGAGCAGACCGGCGGGCAGGCGCTGTCGGCCGCGCTGCTCAAGCTCTACGAAGACAATGCGTCGACGCTGACGCCCGACCCCTTGTACGTGAAGTTCTACTACTCGCATCCGCCGGCCGGCGAACGGCTCGCGCGGATGGCCACCGGAGCGACGCCATGAGCACGATGCTGCCCAAACGAGACTGGAGCCGCGAGCCGCGGCGCGCGCTGCAGGGCGCCGAGATCGTCGCCGGGCTCGCCGGCCTCGCCGGCTGGAAGCTCGCCGGCGAAGGCGCGTCGGTCGCGATCGAGAAGACCTACGGCTTCGCGAACTACTACGAGACGATCTCGTTCGTGAACGCGGTCGCGTTCATCGCGAACGTGCAGGACCACCACCCGGACCTGTCGGTGCACTACAACCGTTGCGTGGTGCGGTTCAACACGCACGACGTGGGCGGCATCTCGGCCGCCGACCTGGATTGCGCGCGCCGCGTCGACGCGCTGCTGAACGCCCCCGAGGGCGCGGCTTGAGCGAGCCCGAGGGCCTTGCCGAAGGGCTGGCCAAAGGGTTGGCTCAAGGCCTTGTAGTCGCGGCGCACGGCCGCCATTTCCTCGTCGAATCCCCGGACGGGCAGCGGCGCATCTGCCACCCGCGCGGCAAGAAAAGCGAATCGGTGGTCGGCGACCGGGTGCTGTGGCAGGCCGCAGGCGACGAAGGCGCGATCGAGCAGACCCTGCCGCGCCGCAACCTGCTGTACCGGCAGGATCGCCTGCGCACCAAGTCGTTCGCGGCGAACCTGGACCAGGTTCTGATCCTGCTCGGCGCCGATCCGCCCCATTCCGACCATCAGCTCGCGCGCGCGCTGATCGCGGCCGAGGCCGCGGGCATCGCACCGCTGATCGCGCTGAACAAGATCGACCTCGCCGCGCCGTTCGCGCGCGGCTGGCAGCGGCTCGCGCCGTACCGGCGTATGGGCTACCCGGTGCTCGCGCTCTCGCTCAAGCCCAACGCTGCCGCCAAAGTACCGCCCACGCCGGCGGCCGGCGCACCGGCCGCTGCGGATGGTCTGGCCGAACTGCGCGAACGCCTCGCCGGCCGCACCACGCTGCTGCTCGGGCCGTCGGGCGCCGGCAAGAGCACGCTGATCAACACAGTAGTGCCGGGCGCGGCCGCGCTCACCGGCGAGATCTCGCGGGCACTCGGCGCGGGCCGGCACACGACCACCAGCACCCGCTGGTACTGGGTCGACACGATGCGCACGACCGCGCTGATCGATTCGCCGGGGTTCCAGGAATTCGGGCTGCATCACGTGGCGCCGATGCAGCTCGCGGTGCTGATGCCCGACGTCAAGCCCTGGGCCGCGCAGTGCCGCTTCTACAACTGCACGCACCTGCACGAACCCGGCTGCGCGGTGATTTCAGCGATCGAATCGGGTCAGATCGAAGGCGGAATCTCCGCAGTACGCTACAAAATATATAGCGAACTGTTTGCCGAGCTGAGCGCGCCGAAGTTCGGCTGAGCCCCGTCAGGCCAACCCGGCCTTGCGCATGATCGCGTCGAATACCGCGTCGTCCAGCGCATCGCTCGTGCCCATGCCTGCATCGGCCCGGAACGCGACGATCGCCCTGCGGGTGTTCTGGCCGACGACGCCGTCCGGGTCGCCGGGCTGGTAGCCCAGGAACGACAGCGCGCCCTGGGCGGCACGCGCCCGCAGGTCGCGGCTGACGCCCGACGAGAACTTCTCGAACGCGGCTTTCAGCTTCACGTCGTACGCGTTCTTCCAGTAGCTCGGGCCGTTGTAGCGGCGCGCGAAGCCGGTCCAGTCGCGTGACCTGAGCTTGCCGTCCAGTCCCTGGCTGCGCAGGAAGCCCACCATGCCCGCAAGCTGTGCGGACTCGGAGTTGGACATCTGCGCGACCATGTCGCTCGCGCTGCGAAAGCCGGCGTCGCTTGCATTGAACCCCATCACCTGGCCCAGGCCCCAGCTTGCGCTCCTGAGCGCCGGCTCGTCGCCCAGGCCGTCGCGCCGGCACAGCGCCAGCGCCTTCGCCAGGCGATCGTATTCCGCGGCGCCCCCCTGGTAGCCGCCGCCGGTCTTGGCACAGATGTCGGGCGCTTCGCCGGCGTACCGCCCCCCGGTCTCGCGCCAAAAAACGTGGCGCTCGAACAGCAGCTTGGGCCTGCGATCGGCAAGGAAACCGAAGCCGCGGCTCTCCACCGTCAGCACCGACCACAGCGACGGCATGTCGGCGCTC
>JAFECV010000148.1 GCA_018241985.1 Pseudomonadota bacterium
TTATGCGGCGCTCGTATGATGCAAGCACCGGCCGGGCGGTTTCATCAGTGGCTTTCGCGATGCGAAGCACGGGGGACCGCTGCTCACGCTTCCATGTCCATCCAAGACGAAATTGCCGAGCAGCGCGGCTACCTGCTGCGGTTCGCGCGGCTGCAGCTGCGCAACGAGGCCTGGGCCGAAGACGCGGTGTCCGAGACCCTGCTCGCCGCGCTGGCGCGCCCGCAGTCGTTCGGCAACCGCGCGCAACTGAAGACCTGGCTGGTCGGCATCCTCAAGCACAAGGTGATCGATGCGCTGCGAAAGCAGGCGCGCGAGGTGCGCGTCGCCTGCACCAGCGACGACGCCGACGGCAGCGAGGAACTCGACGCGCTGGTGTTCCGAAACGGCGACCATTTCGCCGACCTGCCCGCGGACTGGGGCGACCCGGAACAGAACCTGCGCTCGCGCCAGTTCGCCGAGGTGCTGGAAGCCTGCGCCGACAAGCTGCCCGCGGCGATGGCGCGGGTGTTCCTGATGCGCGAGTGGCTGGAGCTGCCGGCCGAGCAGATCTGTAAGGAGCTGAGCTTGACGCCGACCAATCTGTACGTGCAGCTGCACCGCGCCCGGCTGCGCCTGCGCGCCTGTCTGGAACTGAACTGGTTCGGGGGCCGCCCCGCCGCGCTATCGCCATGATTCTGCGTCGCACCTGCAGGCAAGTCGCCGCGCTGCTGATCGCACGCGAAGACCGCGCGCTGCCGCTCGTCGAGCGCATCGCGCTGCGGCTGCACCTGGCTGCCTGCCAAGCCTGCCCGATCTTCGAGCGCCAGGTGCTGACGATGCGAAACGCGATGCGCCAGTGGCGAAACTACATCGAAGAATGAGCCGGGCGCCCGGCTGCAGGCCGCGCCACGCAACAAAGTCTTGACGGCGGGCGCCGGATCGCGTTCATAATGCGGGAGTGTGGCGCCGCAAGGCGCCGCACGGGTCTGCGGTGATCAGTCGGGTTCGCATCTTCGAAGTTTGTTTGCTGCGCGTTCGGGATTCCATCGCTTTATTAATGTGTTTCGGAGAAATCCCTTTATGGGTAACAAACTGTACGTCGGCAACCTGCCTTACTCGGTGGGCGACAGCGAACTGCACCAGACTTTCTCGCGCTTCGGCGCGGTAACTAGCGCCAAGGTCATGATGGACCGCGACACCGGCCGCTCCAAGGGCTTCGGTTTCGTTGAAATGGGGAGCGACGCGGAAGCGCAAGCGGCGATCAGCGGCATGAACGGCCAATCGCTCGGCGGCCGCAGCTGCGTCGTCAACGAGGCGCGCCCGATGGAGCCGCGCCCGCCGCGTAGCGGTGGTGGCGGCTACGGCGGCGGCGGTGGCCGCAGCGGTGGTGGCGGCTACGGCAGCGGTGGCGGCGGCGGCCGCAGCGAGGGGGGCTTCCGCAGCCCGTACGGCGCCGGTCCGCGTGGCCGCAGCGGCGGTGGCGGCTACGGCGGTGGCAGCAGCGGCAGCTACTGAAAGCGTGCCCGGCTTGGCCGGGTGCCGACCAGAGGGCTCCTTCGGGAGCCCTTTTTGCTGCCAGCCGCCTTCGCGGACAGGGCCGGCGCGTGTGCGCCTATGCGCCGCGATGCTTGCGCGGCCGCCCGGCGAGCAGCCGGTCGAACAGCGCGTTCGGCAGCAACCGCAGCAGCTTGGCGACGAACGCCATCTGCCAGGGAATCACCCGGTAGCTCGCGCCCGCCTCGATCACCCGGACCGCGCGATCGGCGAAGCGCGCAGGGGCCATCAGGAACGGCATCGGGTAGCGGTTTTTCTGCGTGAGCGGCGTGTCCACGTAGCCGGGGCAGAGCGTGACCACCTTGACGCCGCTTGGACGCAGTTCGCCGCGCAGACTCTCGAGGTAGCTGATCGCGGCCGCCTTGCTGCCGCAATACGCGCCGTGGCCCGGCAGGCCGCGGATGCCGGCGACGCTGGCCACGCCGACAAGCGCGCCGCGCCCGCGCTCGGCCATCGCGTCGATGAACGGCTGGAACGTCGCGGCCATGCCGACGGTGTTGACGGCGAAGATGCGTGCCATCACGTCGACGTCCTCGCGCCGCGCGGTGTCGACGCCGATGCTGATGCCGGCGTTCGCGATCACCACGTCGGGCAGCCCCTGCGCGGCGATGCAGGCCGCGGCGGCCGCGGCAATGCTGTCCGGCAGCGCCACATCCGCACTATAGATTTGATAGCTATCCGCGCGCAATCCATGGGCGCTTGCCCATGTTTTCATCTCGAATTCGCGGCGCGCGACGAGCGCGAGGCGCCAGCCCGCCTCGGCATAGCGCGCGGCCAGCGCCTGGCCGATGCCGCTCGATGCGCCGGTGATGAAGACCAGTCGCTGCATGGGGCGGTCAGGGCGCGGACTTCGGCGCTGGCGCAGGTTTGTCCGCGCCCGGCATCAGCACGCCGCGCACCCGGCCGTTCAGGTCGAGCACGCCCGAATAATTGTCGTAGTCCATCGAGTCCGCGGTGAAGCGGTCGTTGCCGCGCGTGAGCGTGACCGGTTTGTTCGAGGTCACGCGCTCCTGGTTCGGGTAGGCATTCAGGAATTCTCCGCGGTACTCGAGGCGCGGCAGCGGATGCCCGGCCGCGTCCAGGCCCGGCTCGCGCACCACCACCGCGTCGCCGAACAACTGCACCTGCGACGCGTCGCTGTTGCTCAGCGCGCGCCGCGCCGACGCAACGATCACGCGGCCGTCCGGGTTGATCGCGCGGATGCGCGCATGGGTGATTTCCAGCGTGTCGGTGTCCGGATAGTGGCGCCCCTCGGTGCCGAACAGCTCGTTCTTCAGGCGTCCCTGCGCGTCGAAGGTGCGCACCGCGAAGTCGCGCATGAAGTAGTCCGCTTCGTGGCGCGGCGGCGCGGGCGGCGCGGCGATGCCGAAGATCGGCGTGCTGCGCACCAGCCAGTAGGTGCCGAGCGCGAGCACGCCCATCAGCACGATCGGCAGGTAGACCGCGGCCTGATCCCACAGGTCGCGCGCCAGCGCGCCGGCGGCCTTCACGCTCGCGGGTCCAGCGCCGCCAGCAGCGCCCGGTACTGGCCGCAGGCGACCAGCAGCAGGTCGCAGAATTCGCGCGCCGCGCCGTCGCCGCCGCGCGCGCGCGTGACATGGTGCGCGATCGCGCGCACCTCCGGGTGCGCGTTCGGCGGCGCGCAGGCGAACGCGCATTTCATCAGCAGCGGCAGGTCCGGCCAGTCGTCGCCGATCGCGGCCGCCTGGCCCCAGTCGAACCCGAGCGCGCCGAGCGTCGCCTCGGCCGCCGGGCGCTTGTCCTCGGTGCCGTAATGCACCTCGGTGATCCCGAGCGCGTCGAGGCGCGCGCGCAGCGGCGACGAGTCGCGCCCCGAAATCACCACCGGCGTGATGCCGGCGCGCTGCAGCAGTTTCAGGCCGTGACCGTCGAGGGTGTTGAAGCGCTTGAGCGCCTCGCCGTCGTCCCCGAAGTACAGGCCGCCGTCGGTCAGCACCCCGTCCACGTCGAAGAACGCGACCCGGATCCCCTGCGCGCGCAGCAGCAGCTCGGGCGCGAAGCCCTGCACCGGCGCGAGCGGTGCCGGCCGGCTGAATGCATTCGGTTCGGTTGCCATTTACATCAGCGTCACGGCACGCAGACCGGCGCACGCCTCTCAATTTCGAGGGACGCCGCGGAGCTGGCTTTGCCAGGCCGCTGGCGTCGCCCCCTTCGTGCAGCGAAGGGGGAAGGCGAAGCACCGAAGCGTGCGCAGCCTGGGGGATGCTTCATATGACTTTCGCCCGCATCAGGTCGTTGCTGTTGAGCGCGCCGCACAGCCGCCCGTCGGCGTCGAGCACGAGCACGCTGGTGATCCGGTGCTGCTCCATCAGCTCGGCCGCGTTGACCGCGAGCGCGTCCGCGCGGATGGTGACCGGGTTCGGGTGCATCACGTCGCGCGCGAGCGCGTGGCGCAGGTCCACGCCGCGCTCGATCAGGCGGCGCAGGTCGCCGTCGGTGAAGATGCCCAGCACCCGACCCGCGTCGTCGACCACCGCCGACGCGCCCAGGCCCTTCGCGCTCATCTCGCGCATCAGGTCGCTGAAACCGGTGGCCGGCGCGACGCGCGGCACCGCGTCGCCGCTTCGCATCACGTCGCTGACATGGGTCAGGAGCTTGCGGCCCAAAGCGCCGCCCGGGTGCGAGCGCGCGAAGTCCTCGGCGCGGAAACCCCGCGCATCGAGCAGCGCCACCGCCAGCGCGTCGCCGAGCGCGAGCTGCGCCGTGGTGCTGGCAGTCGGCGCGAGGTTCAGCGGACAGGCTTCCTTCTCGACCGCGCAGTCCAGCGTTTCGTCGGCATGCTGGGCAAGCGTCGACTGCCGCTCGCCGGTGATCGCGACCAGCGGTGCCCCGAGCCTTTTCAGCAGCGGGAGCAGCCGGATCAGCTCCTCGCTCTCGCCGCTGTTGGAGATCGCGAGCACCAGGTCGACCGCCTTGATCATGCCGAGGTCGCCGTGGCTGGCCTCGGCCGGGTGCACGAACATCGCCGCGGTGCCGGTGGAGGCGAGCGTCGCCGCGACCTTGCGCCCGACATGGCCGCTCTTGCCCATGCCCATCACGACCACGCGGCCGCGCAGGTCCAGGACGCGGCGCACCACGCGCGCGAATCCGCCGTCGACCTGGGCCTTCAGGCCCAGCACCGCGGCGGCCTCGATGTCGAAGGTCTCGCGCGCGAGACGCTGTGCCCGATCCGGATCGAATGCCATAACCCGCCAGTGTAGCGACGTGCGCTGCTTCGGCGTGCGCCGCTTGCTAGTATCTCGGCATGTCCGGGCTGCAACTCACGCTGCTGTACCTGCTGGCCGCGGTGCTCGGCGTGGTGGCCTGCCGCTCGCTCAAGTTGCCGCCGATCCTCGGCTACCTGTGCGTCGGCGTGCTGATCGGCCCGCATGCGCTCGCGCTCGCGCAGGACACGCAGGACATCAAGTACCTCGGCGAATTCGGCGTGGTGCTGCTGATGTTCGTGATCGGGCTGGAATTCAACCTGTCGCGGCTGCGCGCGATGCGCCGCCATGTGTTCGGCCTCGGCCTGCTGCAGGTGGTGCTGACGATGGTGCTGGTGACGAGCGGCTCGCTGCTGCTGGAGACGCTCGCGCCCGGCCTCTGGCACATGGGCTGGCGCTCGGCGCTGACGCTGTCGGGCGCGATGGCGATGAGCAGCACCGCGATCGTCGGCAAGCTGATGGCCGACCGGCTCGAGCTCGACTCCGAACACGGCCAGCGCGTGATGGGCGTGCTGCTGTTCCAGGACCTGGCGGTGGTGCCGCTGCTGGTGCTGCTGCCCGCGCTCGGTTCGAGCCCCGCGGAGCTGTTCCATTCGCTGGCGCTCGCGGCACTGAAGGCCGCGGCGCTGATCACGATCCTGCTGGTCGGCGGCCAGCGGCTGATGCGCTGGTGGCTGACGCTGGTCGCGCGCCGGCGCAGCCAGGAGCTGTTCATGCTGGACCTGCTGCTGATCACGCTCGGCCTGGCCTGGCTGACGCAGCTTGCCGGCCTCAGCCTGGCGCTGGGCGCGTTCATCGCCGGCATGCTGATTTCGGAGACCGAGTACAAGCACCAGGTCGAGACCGACATCCGGCCGTTCCACGATCTGCTGCTCGGCCTGTTCTTCATCACGGTCGGCATGCTGCTCGACTGGCATCCGGTCGTGCGCCACTGGCCGCTGGTGCTGGTGCTGCTGCTGCTGCCGGTGCTGTTCAAGCTCGGCATGATCGCGCTGCTCGCGCGTGCTGGGCGCGAGCGCCGGCACCGCGCTGCGCACCGGGCTGTACCTCGCGCAGGCGGGCGAGTTCGGCTTCGTGCTGATGACGCTGGCCGAGCGCAACGCGCTGGTGCCGCCGGCGCTGCTCGATCCGATCCTCGCGAGCATGGTGCTGTCGATGCTCGCCACGCCGTTCATCGTGATGCACAGCGACCGGATCGTGATGAAGCTCGCCAGCAGCGAATGGCTGCACCAGTCGCTGCAGATGACGAC
>JAFECV010000149.1 GCA_018241985.1 Pseudomonadota bacterium
TTACTTCTTCGCGGCTGGCGCAGCCTTGTCGGCGGGCGCCGCGGCGGCCGGTGCCTCGGCTGCGGGCGCTGCAGCGCCGGCCTCGGTGGCAGCGGTTTCTTCCTCGGCTTCCGCGGCGGCGGCCGTCACCACCGACACGATCACCGGGTCTTCCTTGCCGTGCGCGACCACGGCCACGCCCTTGGGCAGCTTGATGTCGCTCACGTGCAGCGTCGCGCCCTTCTTGAGGCCGCTCAGGTCGACCGCGATGAACTCGGGCAGGTCGGCCGGCAGGCACGAGATCTCGAGGTCGGAGATCACGTGGTTGACCACGCAGTGGTCGACCTTGACCGCTTCGGACTCTTCAGCCGCGCTGTAGTGCAGCGGCACCTTCATGTGCAGCCGGGTGTTCACGTCGACGCGCTGGAAGTCGACATGCAGCACCGACGGCCGGAACGGGTGCATCTGCACGTTGCGCAGCAGCACCTTGCTGGACTGGCCGTTCAGCTCCATGTCGAGCACGGTGGAATGGAAGGTTTCCTTCTTGAGCGCGTGCCACAGCGCGTTGTGGTCGAGCTCGATCATCTGCGGCTGGCCGGTGCCGCCGTAGACGATGCCCGGCGTCTTGCCGCCGATGCGCAGACGGCGGCTCGCACCCGTACCCTGCTTGGCGCGCTCGAAAGCGACGAATTTCATGACTCACTCCTTTGGGAGCCCACCGCGACCAGTGTGACTCCGGTTGAAAAAGGCCCGCCGACGGCAGGCCTGCCTTCGCTTTCGGATCAGAAAAGGTTTTCCTGCTCCGAGAACAACCGCATGACCGAGTCGCCGGTGGCGATCCGCTGGATCGTCTCGGCGAACAGCGGCGCGACCGACAGCTGGCGGATCTTCGCGCAGCCGCGGGCCGCGTCGCTCAGCGGGATCGTGTCGGTGACGACGACTTCGTCGAGCGCGCTGCCATCGGTGATCCGCGCCAGCGCCGGACCCGAGAAGATCGGGTGCGTGCAATACGCATAGACCCGGTTCGCGCCGCGCGCCTTCAGCACCTCGGCCGCCTTCACCAGCGTGCCGGCGGTGTCGATCATGTCGTCCATCACCACGCAGTTGCGGCCGTCGATCTCGCCGATCACGTGCATGACCTCGCTCTCGTTCGGCTTGGGCCGGCGCTTGTCGATGATCGCCATGTCGCAGCCGAGCTGCTTGGCCAGCGCGCGCGCGCGCACCACGCCGCCGACGTCGGGCGAGACGACGATCAGGTTGTCGTAGTTCTTCTGGCGCAGGTCGCGCAGCAGCACCGGCGACGCGTAGATGTTGTCGACCGGGATGTCGAAGAAGCCCTGGATCTGGTCGGCGTGCAGGTCCATCGTCAGCACGCGCGCCACGCCGACCGCCTGCAGCATGTTGGCGACGACCTTCGCGCTGATCGGCACGCGCGCCGAGCGCGGACGCCGGTCCTGGCGCGCATAGCCGAAATACGGAATCACCGCGCTGATCCGCTCGGCCGACGCGCGCTTGAGCGCATCGACCATGATCAGCAGTTCCATCAGGTTGTCGTTGGTCGGCGCGCAGGTCGACTGCACCACGAACACGTCGCGCGCGCGCACGTTCTGCTTGATCTCGACGTTGACCTCGCCGTCCGAGAAGCGCCCGACGCTCGCGGCGCCGACGGCTATGCCCAGGTTGCGCGCGATCTCGGCCGCCAGGTTCGGGTTGGCGTTGCCGGTGAAGACGAGGAAGTCAGGATGATGAGCCTGCATGAGCGTGACGGATGAAGATGAACAGGCCCTGATTTCTTTGTCTTGGCGCTAGCGCGTTTGGCAGGGGAGGAAGGATTCGAACCTTCGCATGCTGGAATCAAAATCCAGTGCCTTAACCAACTTGGCGACTCCCCTGCACGGGTCGACGGTCTTCGTCACTTCAACGCCGGCCATCCACCGATCACTCGTCGCTGGCGGCCCACCCGACGAGCGGATGCGCCTCCAGATTGCAGCATTCTCGCACCTGCCAGTCCGCTGGTGCCTGCCACGCGGCGTTCGCCGGCGCCTGGGGCAGGGCGTTCACCGCCGCGTCCTTCATCCGTGCAAACACCGCGCTGCCCGATCCGGTCATCCGCCCCGTCAGGCCCTGTTGGGAAAGCCAGTCGAGCGCCGATTTGATCTCCGGACAGAGGCCTTCGGCCACCGGTTGCAGGTCGTTCCGGCCAAAGCCGAATGGGTCTGCTGCAAAGCGCGAAATTATAGCAGCCGGCGTGGCGCGCTCGAGCTCGGGCGCCGCGAACACGCGGGCGGTTTCGAGCCCGGCGCGTGGCCGGGCGACGACGAAGCGGGCCGCCGGCAGCGCCGACGCGCCATCGAGCGGCGTGATCCGCTCGCCGATGCCCTCGACCCAGGCGTTTCTCCCGCGCAGGAAGAACGGCACGTCGGCGCCGAGCCGCAGCCCGATCCGCTCCAGCTCGGGCAACGGCAGCCGCAGGTTCCACAGGCGGTTCAGCGCGAGCAGGCAGCTCGCCGCGTCGGACGAGCCGCCGCCGAGACCCGCCTGCGCGGGGATGCGCTTGTCGACGCCGATCTGTACTCCGACCTTCACGCCGAGCTTCGTGCCGGCCGTGGCCTGCAGCGCGCGCGCCGCGCGCAGCGTCAGGTCGTCGGCGGGCAGCGGCGCGCCGAGGTCTTCGCGCGCGATGCCGCCGTCATCGCGCCGTTCGAAGTGCAGCGTGTCGCACCAGTCGATCAGCATGAACGCCGACTGCAGCAGGTGGTAGCCGTCAGCGCGGCGCCCCGTCACGTGCAGGAACAGGTTCAGTTTGGCCGGCGCCGGAACGTCGTACAGCGCCTTCATCGCGCGCGCATCCGGGCAGGTGTCAGCGATCGAGCGCGACCCGCAGTTCCGCGGCCGGCAGCGGCGACGCGCGCCGCGCGCTCAACCGTCCGGTGGCGAGCTGCGACAGGTCGGCCTGCCAGCCCGCCGCCTGGGCATCGGTGCCGCGCAGCCAGTCGAACAGCGCCGCCACCGGAATGGCCGTGCCCAGCGCGCGCGCGACCAGCGCATCGAGCGAATCGAAATCGCGCGAGCGGCCGTCCTGCGCCAGCGTCGCGCGTCCCGGCGCCCAGGTCAGGATCGCGATCGTGCTGCCCAGCGGGTTGTACAGCGCCAGCTCGCCCGCGTCGGCATTGCCGCGGAGGTCGAACTGCGCCGAAAACGACTGGGGCGGATCGGCGTCCACCCGCACCGCGAGATGCCCGCTCCATGTCGATGTTGAAACGTTGTTTTGCTGTGGAGCGAGCGCCGGTTGTGCGCATCCTGCTATGAGTACGATAGCAACCAGCGACAGCCAAGACAGCCAGGCAAGGGCCCGTGCGCGCATCGTCACAGCTTGACGTGCAGGCGCTGCAGCGTGTCGCGCAGCGTCTGGTTGTCGGCATCGGCCTTCTGGCCCTGCTTCCAGACCGAGATCGCGCGGTCGCGCTCGCCCAGGCTCCACAGCACCTCGCCCAGGTGCGCGGCGATCTCGACGTCGGGCCGGGTCTTGTACGCGGTCTCGAGCAGCCGCGCCGCTTCTTCCTTGTTGCCCATGCGGTACTCGACCCAGCCCAGGCTGTCAGTGATGTAGGCGTCGCCGGGAGAGAGCTGCAGCGCCTTCTGGATCAGCTCCTTGGCCTCGGGCAGGCGTTCGCCGCGATCGGCGAGCGAATAGCCGAGTGCGTTGTAGGCTTGCGCGTTGTCGGGCTGCACCGAAATCAGCTGGCGCAGCAGCCGCTCCATGTCACCCGGCTTGCCGAGCTTTTCCGCGAGCATCGCCTGGTCGTACAGCAGGTCCGGGTCGGCGCCGGATGCGCTCGCCAGCAGGTCGTAGGCGCGCTGGTACTGCCTGTTGTCGCGCAGCAATGCAACTTGCGCGAGCAGCTTCGCCCGCGCTTCGCCGGCGGATCTGGGCGAGATGCCCTGGATCAGCTTCAGGCCCGCCTCGAGCTGGCCCTGCTTCGCGAGGATGGACGCGCGCTGCGCCACGACGCCGACCGGATCGAGCGGGTCCTGGATGCGGTCGAGCCAGGCGGTGGCCTGCGCGTAGTCCTTGCGCTTTTCGGCGACCTGCGACAGCAGCAGGTAGGCCTGCTCCAGACCGCGCTTCTCGCCGGGGCCGGGCTTTTCCGCTTCCGCCATGTCGACGAAGCGGCGCACCGAGATATCGGCTTCTTTGTTCTGATTGTTCTGCGCCTGCAGCGCGCCCAGCAGCAGCCATCCGTTCGCGTAGTCCGGGTGGGTCGTGGTCAGGGTCTTGAGCTGCAGGTCGGCCTCGCCGTAGCGCTGGTCGTCGATCAGCATGCGCGCGTAGCCGAAGCGCACGGCGGGCGCGGCGTCGCCGGCCAGCACCTGCTGCACGAGGGGCTCGGCCTGCGGCACCTTGGCAGCGACCAGTTCCAGCGCCAGCAGCCCCGGGCCTTCCGCCTTCGGGTCCAGCGCCTGGCCGCGCCGCGCCGCGTCCAGCGCGCCCTCGCCGTCGCCGGCCGCGAGCCGCATGCGGCCCACGGTGGTCCAGGCGGCCGGGCCGAAGTCGGGCTGCTTGAGTTCGGGGCCGAGCGCCTTCTCGACCACGCTCGCGGCCAGCTTGCGGTCCGACGCCCGGGCGTACAGCCTCGGCAGCGCCAGGATTACCGCGGTCCGCTTGTCGGCCGGGGTCAGCGCGATCTCGGTCTTCAGCGGGCCGGCGCTGTCGCTGATGCGGTTCAGCACGATCAGGATCTGCAGCAGCGTCTCGTTCGCCTCGCGCGACTGCGGATCGGCGCGCCGCCAGGCGCGCGCCGCCTGCAGGGCCGACTCGCCCGAGCGTGCCTGCAGCGCGATCTGCACCGCGCTGCGGTACAGCCCCGGGTCGTTCGTCTGGCGCGCGGCCTCGAGCATCAGCGAGTAGCCGGCGCCGGGGTCGCCTTCCTCGACCTTCAGATCGGCCAGCAGGATCTGGTAGAACAGGTCCGCGTCCATCGCCGAATTGACGACCGGCGGCGGCGTCGATTTCTCTGCGGCGGCCGGGCTTTCGGCGGCCTGCGCTGCGAAGCTGGTTGCCGTCAGTGCGGCGACCATCAGTGCGCGCGCAAGGCAGTGCAAGGGATTCATCCGAACCATAATAATCGAAGGCGCAGCGCCGTTTGGGCCCCATGCCGGAACTCCCCGAAGTCGAAGTCACCCGCCTCTCTTTTGCCGATCGCATCGCCGGCGCGACGATCGCGCAGGTGCGGCTGGGCAAGCCGCTGCGCTGGCCGCTGGGGTGCGAGCCGGCCGCGTTGCAGGGGAGGGTGGTGCAGCGGGTGGACCGCCGCGGCAAGTACCTGCTGCTGGAACTCGACCGCGGCCTGCTGCTGCTGCACCTGGGCATGTCGGGGAGCCTGCGCTTCGCGGAGCGGATGCCGCAGGCCGGTCCGCACGATCATCTGGACATCGCGACCAGCCGCGGCGTGCTGCGCCTGCACGATCCGCGCCGCTTCGGCGCGGTCGTCTATGCGGCCGACCGGCAGGCGCCCGCGGCGCAAAAGCTGCTCGGGCGCCTCGGCGTCGAGCCGCTGGCGCCGGAGTTCGATGCCGCCGCGCTGTACGACGGCCTGCGGCGGCGCCAGGCGAGCATCAAACAAATCCTGCTCGCCGGCGAACTGGTGGTCGGCGTGGGCAACATCTACGCCTGCGAGGCGCTGTTCCTGGCCGGGATCCGGCCCACCGCGCGGGCGGCGTCGCTCGGCCGGCGCCGCGTGCTGCGGCTGCACGCGGCGATCAGGCAGGTGCTCGAGCAGGCGGTCGCGCGCGGAGGGAGCACGCTGCGCGACTTCGCGAACGCGCACGGCGAGGCCGGGAGCTTCCAGCAGGGTGCGATGGTGTACGGCCGCGCCGGCCAGCCCTGCCGGGTCTGCGGTAGCCCGATCCGGCTGCTGCGCCAGGGCCAGCGCTCCAGCTATTTCTGCCCAACCTGCCAGAAATACTGAGTGTGCCGGCCGACGCCGGTGCTATAAGATGAGCGACCAGGAT
>JAFECV010000014.1 GCA_018241985.1 Pseudomonadota bacterium
ACCGGCCGCTCACGGCGCGCCGCACGGCATCCCGGATCTGGTCGCGGTAGCGGTGCAGGAAGCGCTCGCGATTGCCTATCGACTTGTTCTTGCCCGACAGGCGCCGATCGATGAGCTGGTACTGCATGATCACCTCGCGGGAGCGGCCGAACCGTGCATGCCGGCCGCCGGCCTCACGAACTCTTGCGCACCCGCAGGTACCAGTCGCACAGCAGCCGCACCTGCCGCGGCGTGTAGCCCTTGGCCACCATGCGGTTCACGAAGTCTTCGTGCTTTTGCTGCTCGTCCGCGCTCGCCTTCGCGTTGAACGAGATCACCGGCAGCAGGTCCTCGGTGTTCGAGAACATCTTCTTCTCGATCACGCTGCGCAGCTTCTCGTAGCTGGTCCACACCGGGTTCTTGCCGGCGTTGTTCGCGCGCGCCCGCAGCACGAAGTTGACGATCTCGTTGCGGAAGTCCTTCGGGTTGCTGATGCCCGCGGGCTTTTCGATCTTCTCGAGCTCGGCGTTCAGCGCCGCGCGGTCGAACAGCTCGCCGGTGTCGGTATCGCGGAACTCCTGGTCCTGAATCCAGAAGTCGGCATAGGTCACGTAGCGGTCGAAGATGTTCTGGCCGTATTCGGAATAGGACTCCAGGTACGCGGTTTGTATTTCCTTGCCGATGAATTCGGCATAGCGCACCGCGAGCTGCTCCTTGATGTAGGCGAGGTACTTCTGCTCGACCTCGGGCGGGAACTGCTCGCGCTCGATCTGCTGCTCGAGCACGTACATCAGGTGCACCGGGTTCGCCGCGATTTCGGTCGAATCGAAATTGAACACCTTGGACAGGATCTTGAACGAGAACCGCGTCGAGATGCCGCTCATGCCCTCGTCGACGCCGGCGTAGTCACGGTATTCCTGGTAGCTCTTGGCCTTCGGGTCGGTGTCCTTCAGGTTCTCGCCGTCGTAGACCTGCATCTTCGAGAACAGGCTGGAATTCTCGGGCTCCTTCAGCCGCGTCAGCACCGAGAACTGCGCCATCATCTTCAGCGTGCCGGGCGCGCAGACCGCGTTCGACAGCGACGAGCCGCGGATCAGCTTCTCGTAGATCTTGACTTCTTCGGACACGCGCAGGCAGTACGGCACCTTCACGATGTAGATGCGATCGAGAAAGGCCTCGTTGTTGCGGTTGTTCTTGAAGGTCTTCCATTCGCTCTCGTTCGAGTGCGCCATCACGATGCCGTCGAACGGAATCGCGCCGAAGCCTTCGGTGCCCTTGAAGTTGCCTTCCTGCGTCGCGGTCAGCAGCGGATGCAGCACCTTGATCGGCGCCTTGAACATCTCGACGAATTCGAGCAAGCCCTGGTTCGCCAGGCACAGCCCGCCCGAATAGCTGTACGCATCAGGGTCGTCCTGCGCGAAGGTCTCGAGCTTGCGGATGTCGATCTTGCCGGTCAGCGACGAGATGTCCTGGTTGTTTTCGTCGCCCGGCTCGGTCTTCGCGATCGCGCACTGCTTCAGGACCGACGGATAGCGCTTGACGACGCGGAACTTGCGGATGTCCCCGCCGTATTCGTCGAGACGCTTGACCGCCCAGGGCGACATGATGCGCTGCAGATAGCGCGGCGCGATGCCGTACTGCGACTGCAGCACCGGAACGTCTTCGGAGTTGCTGAACAGGCCGAGCGGCGACTCGTTCACCGGCGAGCCCTTCAGCGCGTAGAACGGCACCTTCTCCATCAACTGCTTCAGGCGCTCGGCGATCGACGACTTGCCGCCGCCGACCGGGCCCAGCAGGTAGAGGATCTGCTTCTTTTCTTCCAGCCCCTGCGCCGCATGGCGGAAGTAGGACACGACCTGCTCGATCGGGTCCTCGAGTCCGTAGAAATCGCGGAACGCTGGATAGAGCTTGACGACCTTGTTGCCGAAGATGCGCGACAGGCGCGGATCGCTGTGCGTGTCGAACAGCTCGGGCTCGCCGATCGCGTTCAGTATTCGTTCCGCCGCGGTCGCGTAGACCAGCGGATCCTTCTTACAGAGATCGAGGTAGTCCTCGAGCGACAGCTCTTCCTCCCGTGCGTGCTCGTAGCGCGTCAGAAAGTTTGTGACGACATCCATGAAACCTCCTTCACGGGCGCCGGCGGGGTGGCGCCATACCGGTAGAGATAACGCTCGATACCGCCCCGACGCTTACTTCTCAATGTATACCCGCGCTCGGCTGATGGATAGACCGGCACCACAGAAATTAGTTCTTGCGACAATTATTTGGCAAACGCCGAGACAGCGCACGGCAACGGCAACTCAAGCAGCGACGCGGGCCGGCGCGGCGTTGTGCAGCGCGTCATGCGCAATCTTCATGACGTCGCGCGCGGGCAACGGCTTGAGCCGGTGATCGCTCCAGACGCGCCGCCAGCTTCTGGCGCCGGGCTGGCCCTGCCGCAGGCCCAGCATGTGCCGCGCGATCGCAAACCATGGCGTGCCGCGCTCGCTGGCCTCGCGCATCATGTACTCCACCATACACCGTTCCACGTCGTCGCGCGTTTGCAGCCGCGCCGGCGCGGCGAAGAACTCCTGATCCCAGCGCGCGAGCCACCATGGATTGTGGTAGGCCTCGCGCCCCACCATGACGCCGTCGAGCCATTGCAACTGCTCGGCCACCTGCTCGCTGCTCGCGATGCCGCCGTTGATGCAGATGGAGAGCGCCGGGAAGTCCCGTTTCAGTCGGTGCACCAACTCGTAGCGCAGCGGCGGAATCTCCCGGTTCTCCTTCGGCGACAGCCCTTGCAGCCATGCATTTCGCGCATGCACGATGAAGACCCCGCAGCCGGCCTCGGCAACCGTGCCGACGAAGTCGCGCACGAAGTCATAGCGATCTTCCCGGTCGATGCCGATCCTGTGCTTGACCGTCACGGGAACGGTCACCGCGTCGATCATCGCCTTCACGCAGTCGGCGACCAGCGCGGGTTCGGCCATCAGGCAGGCGCCGAACGCGCCGCGCTGCACCCGCGGCGATGGGCAGCCGCAGTTGAGGTTGATCTCCGCGTAACCCCACTCTGCACCGAGCCGCGCGCAGTGGGCGAGATCTTGCGGCTCGCTGCCGCCGAGCTGCAGCGCGAGCGGCTGCTCCGCGGCCTCATGGTCCAGGTGCCGCGCGACGTCGCCATGGATCAGCGCGCCGGTCGTCACCATCTCGGTGTACAACAGCGCGTGCTGCGTCAGCAGGCGGTGGAAGAAGCGGCAATGGCGGTCGGTCCATTCCATCATCGGCGCGACCGACAACTTGCGCGCTCGGGTGATGGGCAGCATCGACATGCTTTGATTATCCCAACCCATCGTGCACGCTGCAGCGGCGGGTAATATCCGGCAACAAGTCGCGGTCGTCGACCCTCGGCGCCGGACCGGCGACATGCGCCAAGCCCGACGACCGGCCGCAGGAGACCCAAGAATGACGAGACCCGCCCGCCCTTCGACCGAAGCAACCGGCATGACCGCTGCAGCGCCCAGGCGCCGCCGGGTGTTGCTGGTGCTACCGGCGCTGCTGGTGCCGCTGCTGCTGGCCGCGTGCGGAACGTCGGTTCCGTTGCCCGAGTGGCCCGCGGCCACCCCGGCTCCGCCGGGCGCCGCGACGCCTGCGCTGCCCGCGGCATCGAGTCCCGCCTCGCCCCAACCGAACGGACCGGTACCGGTGCAGGTGACGCCGATCTCGTCGGCGCCTTCGGGCGCGTCCGGCGTGGCCACCGTTGCGCCTGTGACCGCGCCTTATGGGCCGGCGGTGGCGGCACGGTTTCCCGACCCCGCCATCGTCTACAGCACGCCGGGCCTGGCGGCGGGACGCAGCAGCTTCACGACGAACGCGGAAGTCGCGACGTGGCTGCACGGCCTCGCGCGGCAATCGGCGCAAGGCGCGGGTCCGAGCGCGGCAGTGTTGCCGCTCGGGGTGTCGCAGCGCGGCGCGCCGATCGAGGCGCTGCTCGTCACCCGTGCGTCGAGCACCGACCCGGCCACCGTGCTCGCCGCCGCACGGCCGACGGTGCTGCTGATCGCGCAGCAGCGGGGCGACGCGCCCGCCGGCTGCGAGGCCCTGCTCGTGGTGGCGCGCGAGCTGCTGCAGGGCCTGCTGCGCCCGACGCTCGAGCACATCAACGTGATCGTCGTTCCACGCGCGAATCCGGACGGCGCAGCGGCCGGCACGTCGACGACCGCGGACGGCTCCGACCTGCGCCACGACCACCTGCTGCTGGGCACGCCCGAGGCGCAGGCGCTGGCGCAGGTGGCGCGCGAATACCGGCCGATGGTGGTCGTCGATCTGGAAGAGTACCCGGTCGACGGCGGCTTTCTGCGCAAGTTCGGCGCGATACGCGGCGACGACGCGCTGCTGCAGTACGCGACCACCGCCAATGTTCCGGAATTCGTGACCAAGGCCGCGGAGGAATGGTTCCGGCGTCCGGTGGTTGCGGCGCTGAAGGCAGCGTCGCTCAGCAGCGACTGGTACTACAGCACCTCCGCCGATCCGGCCAACCTGCGGGTTGCGATGGGCAGCATCCGGCCCGACAGCGAGCGCAATGTCGAAGGCCTGGAAAACGCGGTCGGCCTGATGATCGCGACCCGCGGCGTCGGCCTCGGTCGGCTGCACATCCAGCGCCGCGTGCACACCGACGTGACGGCCGTCACCGCGGTGCTGAACGCAACCGTGCGGCGCGCGAACGACTTGGTGCAGCTGCGCTCGTACGTCGAGCGTGCGGTCAGCGCCAAGGCCTGCAGCGAAGACACGGTGATCGATGCCGCGACCACCCCGATGCGGCACGACCTGACGCTGCTCGATCCGAACACCGGGCTGGACCGCACCGTCACGGTGGACTGGGACTCCGCGCTGCAGCTGCGCCCGCTGCGCAGCCGCATCCGCCCCTGCGGCTACCTGCTGTCGGCGGCATCCGCAACCGCGGCGGGCCGGTTGCGAATGCTCGGCCTGCCCGTGATGCAGGTGACCGAGCCCGGCACCGTGCTCGGCGAAAGCTACCGTCCGTCCGCACCCGCCCAGGCGGCGCCGGGCGCGGCCGGCACAGGCGCCGCGCCCGTCATCGCGGTGAACCTGGTGCGCGGCGCGGTCGACGCGGCGGTGGGCAGCTACTACGTTCCGGTGAATCAGCCGCTCGGCAGCGTCGCGGTGGCGGCGCTCGAGCCCGACAGCCCGAGCAGCTATTTCGCGAATCACCTGCTGGGAGACCTGCGCAGCACGACGCGCGTGATGACGGTCCCGACGCTCGCGCTGCAGGACGCGCGCTGATTCCCGCGCAAAACACAGCGCAGCGAGACGGAGCCCACGATGATCGACCTGTACTACTGGCCCACGCCGAACGGCTGGAAGATCTCCATCATGCTGGAGGAATGCGCGCTGCCGTACCGTCTCGTGCCGGTCAACATCGGCAAGGGCGAGCAGTTCGACCCAAAGTTTCTCGCGATCAGTCCGAACAACCGGATGCCGGCGATCGTCGACCACGAACCGGCCGGCGGCGGCGCGCCGGTGTCGGTGTTCGAAAGCGGCGCGATCCTGATCTACCTCGCCGAAAAGACCGGCCGCCTGCTGCCGCAAGGGCCGCGCGAGCGCGTCCAGGTGCTGCAATGGCTGATGTGGCAGATGGGCGGCCTCGGGCCGATGGCGGGGCAGAACGGCCATTTCCTGCTGTACGCCCCCGAGAAGATTCCCTATGCGCTCGAGCGTTACGGCAACGAGGTCAATCGCCTGTACGGCGTGCTCGACGCGCAGCTCGCGCGCACGCAGGCGTTCGTCGCCGGCAGCGCGTTCTCGATCGCCGACATCGCGATCTTTCCGTGGATCCGCACGCACAAGGCGCAGCAGGTCGCGCTGGACAATTTTCCGGCGGTGAAGCGCTGGTACGACGAGATGTTCCGGCGGCCGGCGGTCAAACGCGGCCTGGACCTGGGCAAGGAGCTGCGCGCGCCGGCGCTGACCGACGAAGCGCGCCGAGCCCTGTTCGGACAGACGGCGCAAAGCGTGCGCGACGCCGGCCACCATCACCACCCATGACCGGCCGCCGCTGACCACCGCTGACAGTCTTGATCCGAGGAGCGCCCCGCGATGATCGAATTCTTCTTCGACTGCTCCAGCCCCTGGACCTACCTCGCGTTCCACAACATCCAGCCGCTCGCGCGCGAACTCGGCGTGGCTGTGGCCTGGCGGCCGATCCTGGTCGGCGGGGTGTTCAATGCCGTCAATTCTTCCGTCTATGCGTTGCGCGAGCACCCGGACGCACCGAAGTACCGTTACATGCTGAAGGACCTGCAAGACTGGGCGCACGCGTCGGGCCTGAAGATCGCGATGCCGCCGACCGTGTTCCCGGTCAACAGCGTGCGCGCGATGCGCGGCTGCCTCTGGCTCGCGCCGCAGGACAAGCTGGTGGCCTTCGCCACCGCCGTGTTCGAGGCCTACTGGCAGCGCGACGAGGACATTTCGCAGGACGCGGTGCTGGCGCAGGCCTGCACCGAGGTGGGCGTAGCCCCGCAGGATTTCTTTGCCGGCATCGGGATGCCCGAGATCAAACAGCAGCTCAAGGCCAACACCGACGAGCTGATCCGCCGCGGCGGGTTCGGATCGCCGACGATGTTCTTCGGCGACGACATGTATTTCGGCAACGACCGGCTGCCGCTGCTGCAGGGCGCGGTGCTGCGCTCGCGCGGCGCGTCGGCTTGAGACCCGGTCGGCAACGCTAGGCGCCGATCGCGACCACGGTGCGCCCCTTCGCGCGCCCCTGGATGTAAGCGTCGAAGGCGGCCGGCAGATCCGCGAACGCGATGCGGTGGCTGACGCTCGCCAGGTGCGGGGGTTTGAGGTCGGTGGCCAGACGGTCCCAGACGATCTGGCGCGTCGGAAAACCCATGTAGCCCGAATCGATACCGAGCAGGCTCACCCCGCGCAAGATGAACGGGTAGACGGTCGATTCGAGCTTGTGGCTCCCCGCATTGCCGATGCTGGCCACGGTGCCGGCCTGCTTCATCGTCGCGAGCAGCCAGTGCAGCACCGCGCCGCCGACGTTGTCGACCGCGCCGGCCCAGGTGCCGGCTTCGAGGGCGCGCACCTTGCCGAAGTCGATCTCGGAGCGCAGCCGGACCTCGGCGGCGCCGAGGCTGCGCAAGGCATCGGCCTCCGACGCCTTGCCGGTCAGCGCGACGACGTGATAGCCCAGGCTTGCGAGCATGTCGATCGCGAGCGTGCCGACGCCGCCGGTCGCGCCGGTCACGACGACCGGCCCGCGGTCCGGCGCGAGCCCGTTCTGCTCCATGCGCACGATGCCCAACGCCGCAGTGAAGCCCGCGGTGCCGATCGCCATCGACTCGAACAGGTCGAGCCCCCTGGGCAGCGGCACCACCCAGCGCGCCGGCACGCGCGCGTACTCCGCGTAGCCGCCATGGTGCGACACGCCGATGTCGAAGCTGGTGCAGATCACCGGGTCGCCTGCATGGAAGCGCTCGTCCTGGCTCTCGACCACCACACCGGCCATGTCGATGCCGCCGACGCAGGGAAAGCGCCGGATGATGTTGCCGGTGCCGGTGGCAGCCAGCGCGTCCTTGTAGTTGATGCTCGAGTAGTGCACCTTGAGCGTCACCTCGCCCGCATCGAGTTGCCCGGGCGAGAGCCGGGTCATCCGGCCGGCGACCTTGCCGTCGCTGCCTTTCTCGATCAGGTACGCGCTGAATGGCTCCATCGCTCCGCCTCCAGTCATTCGGTGTTTCTCGTCATCGGCTATCGGCTAGACACGCGCGCCCTACCCCTGCACGCGATCCAGCTTGCGAGCTTGCCCCGCCGCCATCCGCCCGGCTGACACGGCCATGTGCTCGACCTTCTCGTTCAGGATCTCTTCCGGCATCTCGGCCTCGATCCAGGTTTCGTTGTTCAGCCCCGTCGCCAGCCGCTGCTCGTCGAGCTCGCCGGTCCAGCGCGCCACGACGATCGTCGCGACGCCGTTGCCCACCAGGTTGGTCAACGCGCGCGCCTCCGACATGAAGCGGTCGATCCCGAGGATCAGCGCCAAACCGGCCACCGGAACATGGCCCACCGCCGACAGCGTGGCGGCGAGCACGATGAAGCCGCTGCCGGTGACGCCCGCCGCGCCCTTGGACGTGAGCAGCAGCACGGCCAGCAGCGTGATCTCCTGGGTCAGCGTCATCGGCGTGTTGGTCGCCTGCGCGATGAACACCGCCGCCATCGTCAGGTAGATCGACGTGCCGTCGAGGTTGAACGAATAGCCGGTCGGGATCACCAGGCCGACGCAGGTCTTCTTCGCGCCGAGGTTCTCCATCTTTTCCATCATTCGCGGCAGCACCGACTCCGAGGACGAAGTCCCGAGCACGATCAGCAGCTCCTCTTTGATGTACTTGACGAACTTCCAGATGCTGAACCCGTTCAGGCGCGTGACGATTCCCAGCACGACGAACACGAAGATCAGGCAGGTCAGGTAGAACGTGCCCATCAGCTTGCCCAACGAGAGCAGCGAACCGATGCCGTACTTTCCGATCGTGAACGCCATCGCGCCGAATGCACCCAGCGGCGCGACGCGCATGATCATGCCGACGATCGAGAACAGCACGTGCGAGGTCTTCTCGATGACGTCGAACACCAAGGTGCCGCGTCCGCCGAATTTGTGCAGCGCGGCGCCGAACAGCACCGCGAACAGCAGCACCTGCAATACCTCGCCGTTGGCGAATGCACCGACCGCGGTATTCGGGATCACGTCCATCAGGAATTCGACGGTCCCGTGCATCTTGCCCGGGCCGGTGTAGGCCGCGATGGCGGACGTATCGATCGTCGAGGCATCGACATTCATGCCGGAGCCCGGGCGCAGCAGGTTGACGATGACGAGCCCCACGATGAGCGCGATCGTGCTCATGATCTCGAAATACAGCAGCGCCAGCCCGCCGGTCTTGCCGACCTTCTTCATGTCCTCGACGCCGGCGATGCCGACGACGACGGTACAGAAGATGATCGGGGCGATCATCATCTTGATCAGCTTGATGAAGCCGTCTCCGAACGGCTTCATCTTCGCCGCGAACTGCGGGTAGAAGTGGCCCAGGATCACGCCGATGACCACCGCAACCAGCACCTGGACGTAAAGCGATTTGTAGAGCGGCCTCTTGGCGGCCGCAGACGCATCAGTCATGGAGGTCTCCTCTCGATCGATTCGAATACTTTGAAGCCGTTACGCGGCTGCCGTGAAAAGCGATCGCACGATCCGGGCCCGACGGCCTTCCAAATCGACGAAACCCGCCATGTGGCGGGTTTCGTCTGCAATGCGGATCGGCTCCGGGCTTTCAGCCCATGTGCAGGCCGCCGTTCACCGAGAAGTCAGCGCCGGTCGAATAACCGCCCTCGTCCGAGGCCAGCCACGCGATGATCGACGCGATCTCCTCGGGCGTGCCCAGGCGCCGGACGGGAATGGTCGCGACGATCTTGTCGAGCACCTCCTGGCGGATGGCCTTGACCATGTCGGTGCCGATGTAGCCTGGGCTCACCGTGTTCACCGTCACGCCCTTGCCGGCGAGTTCCTGCGCCAGCGCCATCGTGAAGCCGTGGATGCCGGCCTTCGCGGTCGAATAGTTGACCTGGCCGAACTGCCCTTTCTGCCCGTTCACCGAGCTGATGTTGACGATGCGGCCCCAGTTCGCCTCGAGCATGCCGTCGATCACCTGCTTGGTCACGTTGAACATGCTGTCGAGATTGGTCGACATCACCGCGTCCCAGTCGGCCTTGCTCATCTTGCGGAACTGGCCGTCGCGCGTGATGCCGGCGTTGTTGACCAGCACCGCCACCGGTCCGTGCTCCGCCTTCACCTTCTCGAACGCGGCCACCGTCGAATCCCAGTCGCTGACATTGCCGACCGACGCGTGGAACGTGTAGCCCAGCGCCTTCTGTTCGCCGATCCATTTGACATGGTCGCGGGTCGGGCCGCAGCCGGCCACCACCGTGAAGCCCTCCTTGTGCAGACGCTGGCAGATCGCGGTGCCGATGCCGCCCATGCCGCCGGTGACGTACGCTGTCTTCTTGCTCATGATGTGCTCCTCTGATTTCCGGTTGCTATTGAAATAGTAGCTATACCCCATTGATCCGTCTTGGCTGCAGCACGATTTCTTTGAAAATCATGCGCGGCCGCGGCGAATGCCCTCAGCGCTCGACGATGAGCGCCGCCTCCATGCCGCCGCCGGAGCGAGCAGCCGAAACGATGACGATGTCTTCCATGCGGGATCCTCCATGGGTTGCCATGCAATTCAGGCCTTGGCCTTGACATAGCGGCCCGGCGCCGGCTCGATCGCCTTGTACTTGCCGTTGCCGTAGGCCTTCGGCGCGGGAATCTTCGCGCCGGCGTGGCCGGCCAGCCAGGTGGACCAGTCGGTCCACCAGCTGCCGGGGTATTCCTTGGCGCTGGCGATCCAGTCCTCGACCCGCGGCGGAAACTTGTTGTGGTCCGCGATCCAGTGGCTGCGCTTGTTCTTGGCCGGCGGGTTGATCACGCCGGCGATGTGCCCGGACGCGCCCATCACGAAGCGCTTCTTGCCCGGCAGCCACTGGGTCGATGCGTAGGCGCCGCCGATCGGAACGATGTGGTCTTCGCGCGAGCCGTAGATGTAGACCGGCATGTCGACGCGCCGCAGGTCGATCTTCTGGCCGGCGACTTCGGCCTGCCCCGGCTTCACCAGCTTGTTCTCGTGGTAGGTGTTGCGCAGGTACCAGGCATAGAACGGCCCCGGCAGGTTGGTCGAGTCGCTGTTCCAGTACAGCAGGTCGAACGCCGGCGGGGTTTCGCCCTTCAGGTAGTTGCCGACCACGTAGTTCCAGACCAGTTCGTTCGGCCGCAGGAAGCTGAAGGTGGACGCCAGATCCTGGCCCTTGAGCAGGCCGCCCTCGCCCATCTCGAACTCGCGGTACTTGACCATCAGCTCGTCGATGAAGATGTCGAGAATGCCGACGTCGGTGAAGTCGAGCAGCGTGGTCAGGAACGTGGCGCTGGCCACCGGCTTTTCGCCGCGCGCCGCCAGCACCGCCAGCGCGGTGCAGAGAATCGTGCCGCCGACGCAGAACCCCAGCGCATTGATCTGCTTCGCGCCGGTGATCTCGCGCGTCACCGCGATCGCCTTGATCGCGGCGTTGTCGATGTAGTCGTCCCAGGTCTTCTTCGCCAGCGTCGCGTCCGGATTGCGCCAGCTCACGACGAAGGTGCGGTGGCCTTGCGCCGTGGCATAGCGGATGAACGAGTTGTCGGGCTGCAGATCGAGGATGTAGAACTTGTTGATGCAGGGCGGAATCAGCAGGAACGGCCGCTCGTACACCTTGTCGGTCAGCGGCTTGTATTCGATCAGCTGGAACAGCTCGTTCTCGAACACCACCGCGCCCTCGGTGGTGGCGACGTTCTTGCCGACCTCGAACACGCGCTCGTCGGTCATCGACACATGGCCCTGGCGGAAATCCTGCAGCAGGTTCGCCACGCCGCGCGCGATGCTCTCGCCGTTGGTCTCGATCGCCTTCTGCTGCGCGTCGGGGTTGAACGCGAGGAAATTGCTCGGCGCCGCCGCCGACAGCCACTGCTCGACCCCGAAACGGACCCGGGCGCGCGTCTTCTCGTCGCCCTCGATCGCTTCGGCCAGCGCCGTCATCGTGCGTGCATTGAGCAGATACGTGGCCGCCGTGAACGTCGCCAGCGGATTCTTGCCCCAGGCCTCGGCGCTGAAGCGCCGGTACCGGTCCTTCTTGGCCGCCGACACGCCTTGCATGGTTTCGTTCCACAGCTCGGTCGCGTCGTGCAGGTACTGCTGCTGCAGTTCCATCAGCCTGGCCGGCGACAGCTTGAAAGGCGCCGCGCCCGGGTCGGCCGTTCCCTGCGTCAGCCCCTGCATCGCCTGCAGCGCCTGGCTCCAGCCTTCGCTGAACATTTTTTGCAGGTCCGGCGCGGCGTCCGTCTGGGACTGCGAGGTCTCGGGCGTCATGTTGTCTCCTGGGTGACTGCCATCGGGTACGGACGAATTTAGCACCCTTGCCGCCCGATGCGGAATGCAGGCCCGATTTTTTTTGTTCGTTGCGACGCGCAAGTTACGCGCAGCCTGAGGCAGGTCAATCCACCCATATGCACGCCGCCATGCGACCGCTGCCTCCCTGGGATCGCTGATCGCGCCGGTACGAATGAAAGCGCAAGGGATTGCCGACGGTGCACCAGCCGGCGCTGCCGTCGTTGCCATGCACGCCGGCCACGCCGAGCGCAGCCAGGCGCTGGCGCGCCAGCGCCGGCAGGTCGGCCAGCCAACGGTCGGCGCGGCCGGCCTTGAAGCACACCGACGCGGCCGGGTCGTGCGCTTCGAAAGCCGCCTTCACCTCGCTGCCCACCTCGAAGCGCTCCGGGCCGATGCAAGGGCCCAGCCATGCGAGCAGTTCGCCTTTCCCCTTGCCCTTGTCGGCATCACGATCGACGGCAGCGCGCAGCGCCGCCACCGTCGCTTCCAGCACCCCGATCCCGTCCGTGCCGACCAGGCCGCGCCAGCCCGCGTGGGCC
>JAFECV010000150.1 GCA_018241985.1 Pseudomonadota bacterium
CGAGTTCCTCCACGCGGCCGTCCGCGCGCAGCACGCGGTTGCTGCCCACCGCGCCCGGCTCACCGCCGGCGATGCCGAACGCCGGATGCACGCGGCCGTTCGACAGGATGCTGGCGGTCATCGCTTCGAGGAACTGCACCCGGCGCACGCCGCCGTCGCCGCCGCGCCAGCGCCCCGCGCCGCCCGAGCCTTCTCGAATCTCGTAGCCGAGCAAGCGCACCGGAAAGCGCATCTCCAGCACCTCGGGATCGGTCAGGCGCGAATTCGTCATGTGGGTCTGGACCACGCCGGTGCCGTCGAAGCCGCCGACCAGCGCGCCGCGCGCGTCGAACTCGCCGCCGGCGCCGCTGCCGCCGGCCACGGTCTCGTAGTACTGGTGGCGCACGTTGCCGAACGTGAAGTTGTTCATCGTCGGCTGGCCGCTCGCCATCGCGCCGAGCGCGCCGTAGAGCGCGTTCGCGATGCAGGTCGAAGTCTCGACGTTGCCGGCGACGACCGAGGCTGGCGGATCGGGGTTCAGCATCGACCCCGGCGGAATGATGACCTCGAGCGGCTTCAGGCAGCCGGCGTTCAGCGGAATGTCGTCGTCGACCAGCGTGCGGAACACGTACAGAACCGCCGCCATGCAGACCGCCGTCGGCGCGTTGAAGTTGTTCGGCTGCTGGGCCGACGTGCCGGTGAAGTCGATTCTGGCGCTGCGCCGCGCCGCATCGACCCGGATCGCGACGCGGATCTGCGCCCCGTTGTCGAGCGGCAGCGTGAACTCACCATTCTTCAGCCGTGTGATCACGCGGCGCACCGACTCCTCGGCGTTGTCCTGCACATGGCGCATGTACGCGTGCACCACGGCCAGGCCATATTGCGCGACCATGCGGTGCAGCTCCTGCACGCCTTTCTCGTTCGCCGCGATCTGTGCCTTCAGATCGGCCAGGTTCTGCTGCGGGTTGCGGCAGGGGTGCGGGCCGCTCTGGAACAGCGCCAGGATTTCGCGCTCGCGCAGCACGCCGCGCTCGACCAACTTGAAGTTGTCGATCTGCACGCCCTCTTCCTCGACGCGGGTCGAGAACGGCGGCATCGACCCCGGCGTGACGCCGCCGACGTCGGCATGGTGGCCGCGCGAGCCGACGTAGAAGATCGGCTGCGGAGCCTGCGCCGCCTGCTCCCCTTCGGTCTGCGGATACACCGGCGTGATCACCGTGATGTCCGGCAGGTGCGTGCCGCCGTGGTACGGGTCGTTCAGCACGTAGACGTCGCCCGGCCGCATGCTGCCGCGATTGCGCGCGATCACGGTCTTGATGCTCTCGCCCATGCTCCCCAGGTGCACCGGCATGTGCGGCGCGTTCGCGATCAGGTTGCCGTCGGCGTCGAACAGCGCGCAGCTGAAATCCAGCCGCTCCTTGATGTTGACCGAGACCGCGGTGTTCTGCAGCTGCAGCCCCATCTGCTCGGCGATGTTCATGAACAGGTTGTTGAAGACTTCCAGCAGCACCGGATCGACCGAGGTGCCGGCCGCATGACGTGCGGGACGCGCCAGCGCGCGCTCGAGCACCAGATGGTCGTACGCGGTGAGCCGCGCCTGCCAGCCGGGCTCGACGATCGTGGTCGCGTTCTGCTCGGCGACGATCGCCGGCCCCGCGATCCGGTCGCCGGGTCGCAGATCGCCGCGCACCAGCAGCGCCGCGTCGTGCCAGCCGGGCTCGCCGTCAGTACCCATCGTGTAGACCGGCACCGTGTCGCGGCGCGGCAGTTCGCGCTCGGGGTGCAGCGCCTGGCGCTGTTCGGTCGGCGCGTCGCCGGCCAGCACCGCCTCGACCGACACCGCCTCGACCACCAGCGCGCGCCCCGGCATCAGGAACGAGAAGCGCTGACTGTACGCGGATTCGAACGCAGCAAACATGGCTGCCACATCGCCGAACGGCACGACCAGCGCGGTGTCGGTGCCCTGGTAGCGCAGGTGCACGCGGCGATGCACCGTGATCGCGCCCGAACCAGCCCGCTGCTGCGCGAGGTCGCCCTCGGCTTGTGCAGCAAGCGCATCGAGCGCCGCCGCGACCTCGGGCAGTGCTGCGTCGTCGAACAGGCGCTCGATCGAGCGCTCGCGCATCAGGCTCTGGTCGGCGAGGCCCATGCCATAGGCCGACAGCACGCCGGCCAGCGGATGCACGAACACCCGCTCCATGCCGAGCGCGTCGGCGACCAGGCAGGCATGCTGGCCGCCGGCGCCGCCGAAGCAGTGCAGCGTGTAGCGCGTCACGTCGTAGCCGCGCGCGACCGAGATCTTCTTGATCGCGTTCGCCATCTGCTGCACCGCGATCCGGATGAAGCCGTGCGCGACCTGTTCCGCGCCGCGCCCGGTCTGCGCGGCAAGCTGCGCGAACTTCTCGTGCACCACCGTCGCATCGAGCGGCTGATTGGCGCCAAGCCCGAACAGCCGCGGAAAGAACGCCGGCTGGATCTTGCCGACCATCAGGTTCGCGTCGGTCACGGTCAACGGGCCGCCGCGCCGGTAGCAGGCCGGGCCCGGATCCGCGCCGGCGCTCTCGGGCCCGACGCGAAAGCGCGCGCCGTCGAACGCCAGGATCGAGCCGCCGCCGGCCGCCACCGTGTGGATGCTCATCATCGGCGCGCGCATGCGCACGCCGGCCACGCGCGTCTCGAACTCGCGCTCGAACGCGCCGGCGTAGTGGCTGACGTCGGTGCTGGTGCCGCCCATGTCGAAGCCGATCACCCGCACCGCGCCGCCGGGCTCGGCCGCGCGCTCGCCCACCGCGAGCTCGGCCGCGTCATGGCGAAACGCCAGCTCCGCGGTCCGTGCCATGCCGACGATGCCGCCGGCCGGCCCGCTCAGCACCGCGTCCTTGCCGCGGAACGCATGGGCCTCGGCGAGGCCGCCGGACGACTGCATGAACAGCAGCCGCACGCCCGGCATCTCGGCCTCGACCTGCGCGACGTAGCGGCGCAGGATCGGCGACAGATAGGCATCGACCACCGTGGTGTCGCCGCGGCCGATCCAGAATTGTCAGCGGGGAGTAAGCGCGGGACTCATTGGCTCGAGCCTATACTACGCGCCGTGCAGTTGCTCCGCCTGCTTGTCCTCGTGCTGCTGTCCCTAGCGCTGCCCACCGTGGGCCTGGCGTCGGCCGGTTTCATGGGCGAATGCCAGATGGCGGTGGCCGGCACCGGCATGACGGCCATGGCGACGTCCGCGGAGCACTGCGATATGGAGCAGGCCAAGGCGAGCCAGCCGGACTCGTTCAAGGCCGGCAAAGCCTGCAAGCTCGGGCAGGATTGCAAGATCGGGACGACCTATCATCCCGCCGACTCGATCGAACAATTTCAACCCCTGCCGCTCGCCCGGTGGATATCTCCGCTTCCCTCTGAAGCGATGCTGTCTCACATCCCGGACGGGGTGTGGCGACCGCCCGCCGCACTCTGACTTCTCTGACCGCATGACCCGCTGAGCGTTTCGCGCTCGCGGTTGCTTGGCGTGCGCTCGCGCATGCCGTTCCGTCACGGAGTCAAGAACATGTCCATGCGTTGGATTTGCCGATCCCTGCCGCTTTGCCTGGCCGGGATGGCAGGCCTGGTTCAGGCCGCGCCCCTGACTTTCAATGAGGCGCTTCATCTCGCCGAGCAGCAGTCGCCGGCGCTTTTGGCGGATGCCGCGAACATCCGTTCCGCTCGCTCCGCCGCCATTCCGGCTGGGGCTTTACCCGACCCGAAACTGGTCGCGGGCGTCGACAACTATCCCGTCTCGGGCGACACCCGCTGGACCCTGGAACGGGATTCGATGACCATGCAGAAGATCGGCATCATGCAGGACGTGCCGAACAGCGCCAAGCGCAGCGCCCGAGTCGAAGTGGCCGACGCCCGGACGGTGCTGGCCCAAGCGCAGCGGCGCGTGTCGCTGCTCGACGTACGCCGGGGTACTGCGCTGGCTTGGCTGAATCGCTATTACCTGGAAAAGAAACTGTCGCTGTTCGACGATCTGAACGGGGAAAATCGTCTGCTCGCCGATACCGTACGTGCACAGATCGCCTCGGGCCGCAGCCAGCCGGCCGACGCGGTGATGGTCGAGCAGGATCAGGCCGAGCTTGCCGATCGCCGCGACGACCTGACGCGCGACATCACCGCTGCCACCGCCACCCTGCGCCGTTACATTGGCGCGGATGCCGGCGAGCCGCTGGCCGGCGATGCGCCTCATTTTCCGGTTGACGCCGCGCTCTACCGCGCGCACCTGCATCACCATCCGGAACTGGAGGTCTTTGCTGCCAAAACGGGCGAAGCCGAGGCCGAATTGCACGCGGCCGAAGCGGAGAAGAAACCCGACTGGAGCGTTGAGCTGGACTATCAGCGGCGCGGCCCGCAGTTCGGCAACATGGTCTCGATCCAGTTCACGTTCGGGTTGCCGATTTTCACGGAAACCCGCCAGGATCCGATGATCGCGTCCAAGGTCGACGACCTGGAAAAAATCGACGCCGATCGCGACGCGACACTGCGCGAGCATCTGAACGAACTCGACAACAGCCTTGCGCAATACACATCGTTGACCAATCGGTTGGACCGCGTCAACCAAACCTGGCTGCCGCTCGCCCGCAAGCGCGTCGACTTGCTCACCGCCAGCTATCGCAACGGCAAGACGGATCTGAGCGCCGTGCTGGCGGCGCGCCGGGACTTGATCGACAGGCGCTTGAAGGCCGTCGACCTGGCAGGCCAGCGCGCCCAGGTAGCCGCACAACTTTATTTCAGCTATGGAGAGGCCGCGCAATGAACACGCGTCACATCAAGCTTGCCGCGCTGGTCGTGGCGGCCATCGGGGTGGGGGCCGGCGGTGGGTACTGGGCCGCGCAACGCCATTTGGGCCGTTCGGCCCCGGCGGCCGCCCCCGTTGCTGCGAACGAAGCCCCGGCTGCCAATACCGCTGGCCGCAAGGTGCTGTACTGGTACGACCCGATGATGCCGAACCAGCATTTCGACAAGCCCGGCAAATCGCCTTTCATGGACATGCAGCTGGTGCCGAAATACGCGGACGAAGGCGGTGGCGCCGGCGGCGTGCGGATCGATCCGGACATGGCGCAGAACCTCGGCATCCGTTTGGCGAGTGTCCAGCGCGGCACCTTCGACGCGCCGATCGACGTGGTCGCCAACGTCTTGTTCAACGATCGCGATGTGGCGGTGGTGCAGGCCCGCAGCGGGGGATTTGTCCAGCGCGTCTACGCCCGGGCGCCGGGCGACGTCATCGCGCGCGGCGCCCCACTGGCCGACCTGTTGGTGCCGGAATGGGGCGGCGCGCAAGGCGAGTTTCTCGCTGTTCTCAGAACCGGCGACAAAAGCCTGATCGACGCCGCACGTGAAAGACTCACGCTGCTAGGCATGCCGCCTGGCCTCATCGCCCGCGTCGAGCGCACCGGCACATCGCACGACACGTTCACGATCACCGCGCCGATCGGCGGCGTCATCCAGTCGCTCGATGTGCGCGAAGGCATGACCATTGCGGCGGGCATGACGCTGGCGAAGATCAACGGCCTCTCTACCGTCTGGCTCGAAGCGGCGGTACCCGAATCGCAGGGTGGCCTGGTGAGCGTTGGGCATCCTGCCGAAGCCCACTTGGCGGCGTACCCGGGCGAGACCTTCAAGGGCAAGGTGATTGCCGTCCTGCCCCAGACGGATACGGCCAGCCGAACCCTCAAGGTGCGAGTCGAGTTGCCCAATCGGGACGGGCGCCTGAAGCCCGGCATGTTTGCCCAGGTGCGGCTGCAAACCGGCAAGACCCAGCCGGTGCTGATGATCCCGACCGAAGCCGTGATTCGCACCGGCGTGCGCAACGTCGTGATCGTAGCCCAGAACGGCGGCCGCTATGCGCCGGTCGAGGTCAGACTGGGACAGGAAGCCGCCGGCAAGACGGCGATCCTCGCCGGCCTGTCGGAAGGACAGAAGGTCGTCGCCTCCGGTCAGTTCCTGATCGACTCCGAGG
>JAFECV010000151.1 GCA_018241985.1 Pseudomonadota bacterium
CTGGTCGAGCAGCTGGCCGAACAGCTCGAACGCCTCGCGCTTGTACTCCTGCTTCGGCTGCTGCTGCGCGTAGCCGCGCAGGTGGATGCCCTGGCGCAGGTAGTCGAGCGCGCTCAGGTGGTCGCGCCAGTGCGAGTCCAGGCTCTGCAGCAGCACGATGCGCTCGAACTGCGTGAAGTTCTCGCCGCCGATCTGCTCGACCTTGGCCTTGAACGCGGTGTTCGCCGCGTCGATCACCTTCTGCACGATGTCCTCGTCGGTGATCGCGCTGGCTTCCTCTACATGCTGGACAAGCGGCAGCACGATCTGCCAGTTCTCGCGCAGCACTTTCTCGAGGCCCGCCAGATCCCACTGCTCCTCCATCGACTCCTCGGGCACGTACTGGCGCACCAGGTCGGTCATGCAGCCCTCGCGCAGCGCCTGGATCTGCGCACCGAGGTCGCTCGCGTCGAGGATGTCGTTGCGCTGCTGGTAGATCACCTTGCGCTGGTCGTTCGCGACGTCGTCGTATTCGAGCAGCTGCTTGCGGATGTCGAAGTTGCGCGCCTCCACCTTGCGCTGCGCGCTCTCGATGCTGCGGGTGACGATGCCGGCCTCGATCGCCTCGCCGTCGGGCATCTTCAGCCGCTCCATGATCGCCTTGACCCGGTCGCCGGCGAAGATGCGCAGCAGCGAGTCGTCGAGCCCCAGGTAGAAGCGCGACGAGCCCGGATCGCCCTGGCGGCCGGAGCGCCCGCGCAACTGGTTGTCGATGCGCCGCGACTCGTGGCGCTCGGTCGCGATGATGCGCAGGCCGCCCTGCTGCTTGACGAACTCGTGGTCGCGCGCCCAGTCGGCGCGCAGCTGGTCGGCGCGCGCCTTCTTCGCCGCCTCGTCGAGCGTCTCGTCGGCCTCGAGCGCCTCGACCGCCTTGTCGACATTGCCGCCGAGCACGATGTCGGTGCCGCGGCCAGCCATGTTGGTCGCGATCGTGATCATCTTCGGCCGGCCGGCCTGCGCGACGATGTCGGCCTCGCGCGCGTGCTGCTTCGCGTTCAGCACCTGGTGCGGGAGCTTCTCCTTCTGCAGCAGCTGGTCGATGATTTCCGAATTCTCGATCGACGAGGTGCCGACCAGCACCGGCTGGCCGCGCTCGTGGCATTCGCGGATGTCGTGGATCGCGGCCTCGTACTTCTCGCGCGTGGTCTTGTAGACCCGGTCGAGCTGGTCGTCGCGCCGGCTCGGCTTGTTCGGCGGGATCACGATCGTCTCGAGGCCGTAGATCTCCTGGAACTCGTAGGCCTCGGTGTCGGCGGTGCCGGTCATGCCGGCCAGCTTGTGATAGAGGCGGAAGTAGTTCTGGAACGTGATCGACGCCAGCGTCTGGTTCTCCGCCTGGATCGTCACGCCCTCCTTCGCCTCGACCGCCTGGTGCAGGCCGTCGCTCCAGCGCCGCCCGGCCATCAGGCGACCGGTGAACTCGTCGACGATCACGACCTCGCCGTTCTGCACCACGTAGTGCTGGTCGCGGTGGTACAGGTGATTCGCGCGCAGCGCCGCATAGAGGTGGTGGATCAGCGAGATGTTCGCCGGGTCGTACAGCGTCGAGCCCTCGGGAATCAGGCCGAGCTCGGCGAGGATGCGCTCGGCGCGCTCGTAGCCCTGCTCGGTCAGGAACACCTGGTGCGTCTTTTCGTCGACGGTGAAGTCGCCCGGCTTGGTCACGCCCTCGCCGGTGCGAGGGTCGGCCTCGCCCTCCTGCCGGGTCAGCGACGGCACCACCTTGTTCATCGTCAGGTACAGCGCGGTGTGGTCCTCGGCCTGACCGCTGATGATCAGCGGCGTGCGCGCCTCGTCGATCAGGATCGAATCGACCTCGTCGACGATCGCGTAGTTCAGGCCCCGCTGCACGCGGTCCTGCACCTCGTACACCATGTTGTCGCGCAGGTAGTCGAAGCCGTATTCGTTGTTCGTGCCGTAGGTGATGTCGGCGCGGTACGCGGCCTGCTTTTCCTCGCGCGGCAGCTGCGGCAGGTTGACCCCGACGGAGAGCCCGAGGAAGTTGTAGAGCCGCCCCATCCACAGCGCATCGCGGTTCGCGAGGTAGTCGTTCACCGTGACCACGTGCACGCCGCTGCCGGTCAGCGCATTCAGGTAGACCGGCAGCGTCGCGGTCAGCGTCTTGCCCTCGCCGGTGCGCATTTCGGCGATCTTGCCGTAGTGCAGCGCCATGCCGCCGACCAGCTGCACGTCGAAATGCCGCATCTTCATGACGCGCTTGGAACCCTCGCGCACCACGGCGAACGCCTCGGGCAGGATCGCGTCGAGCGATTCGCCGCCGGCGATACGCTCCCTGAAGCTCTGGGTCTTGGCGCGCAGCTCGTCGTCGCTGAGCTTCTCGAGGGCCGGCTCCATCGCGTTGATGGACGCGGCGACCTTGCCGTATTGCCGCAGCAGCCTGTCGTTGCGGCTGCCGAAAATCTTGGTGAGAACGTTGGTGGCCATGCGAAAACCGGACCGCTCCGGCAGCCTCGCAGCCTGCGGAGCGACCCAAATCCCTAGAATGTGTTGGATTCAGGTGGGGGCGTTGCCCTGCAATGCAAGCGTGCAGACCGGCTGAGTCCGGCTGGCAACGTCGACCAAACTAGTCATTCTACCGCCGGGGACCCGCGCTGCCGGGGCCGCGATAATCACGCAACCATGGTCACTTCCCGGTCCGCACCAGCTGCACCGGCCCCGCAGCCGGCGCAACGCGCGATGTCGCTCGAGCAGGCCTTGCAGCAGGCGCCGACGCTGGCGCGGCTGGCTGAACTCGCGCGCGACTCGACGCGCCGGCTCGCAGCCATCGAGCCGCTGATCCCGCCGGCGCTGCGCCCGGCGCTGCAGGCCGGGCCGATCGATGGCGGAACCTGGTGCCTGCTGGTTGGCAGCAACGCCGCCGCTGCCAAGGTGCGGCAACTTCTGCCGACCCTGCTCGCGCAGTTGCGCAGCAACGGCTGGGAAGTCGAGACGATCCGCCTGAAGGTGCAGCCGCGGCGCTGACGGCGTGCGAGCGCCGGATGGCAGTGAGAGGACTGGTGCCGCTTGTCGGATTCGAACTGACGACCTACCGCTTACAAGGCGGTTGCTCTACCAACTGAGCTAAAGCGGCAACGAGCCGATTCTATGAGGCCGCTACGCCCGGCGCCGCGCCTGGTCACTTTACGCGCTTGAGCGACGGGCGTCCGCCGCCCGGCGGGCGCGGCGGCTCGTCGTCGCCGGCGGGGGTGGTGGCGAGTTCGGCCGGGGCGATCGGCACCACCCGGCCCGCATCGCCGCTTGCGGCGTCCGGCACCGGGCTCAGCCCGGGAGCCTTGGCCGGTTCGTCGGCCGGTGCGTTGGGCACCGCGACCGGGAACGCCATGCCCTGCCCGTTCTCGCGCGCATAGATCGCGATGACGCGGCCGACCGGGATCATGATCTCGCGCGCGATGCCGCCGAAGCGGGCCTTGAATTCGATGAAGTCGTTGCCGAGCTTGAGCGCGCTGGTCGCGTCGAAACTGATGTTGAGCACGATCTCGCCGTTCTTCACGTACTCGCGCGGCACCTGCACCGATTCATCGGCCAGCACCGCGACGTAGGGCGTGAGCCCGTTGTCGGTACACCACTCGTACAGCGCACGGATCAGGTAGGGCCGGGTCGATGTGGCGTCCAGGGGATTCATCATTCTGCGAAGAGCCGGGCGAGACGTTCAGCTTAACTCACTTGCGCATCACCTTCTCGGAAGGCGTCAGCGCCTCGATGTAGGCCGGGCGCGAGAACACCCGCTCCGCGTACTTGAGCAGCGGCGCGGCGTTCTTGGAGAGGTCGATGCCGTAGTAGTCGAGCCGCCACAGCAGCGGCGCGATCGCCACGTCGAGCATCGAGAAGTTCTCGCCCAGCATGTACTTGTTCTTCAGGAACACCGGCGCGAGCTGGGTCAGCCGGTCGCGGATGTGGCCGCGCGCCTTCTCCAGCACCTTCTCGTTGCTCTTGGCGGCGCGGTTCTCGAGCGTCGAGACATGCACGAACAGTTCCTTCTCGAAATTGAGCAGGAACAGCCGCACGCGGGCGCGGTCGACCGGATCGCCGGGCATCAGCTGCGGGTGCGGGAAGCGCTCGTCGATGTATTCGTTGATGATGTTCGACTCGTACAGGATCAGGTCGCGCTCGACCAGGATCGGCACCTGCCCGTACGGGTTCATCACCGCGATGTCCTCGGGCTTGTTGTAGAGGTCGACGTCGCGGATCTCGAAGTCCATGCCCTTCTCGAACAGCACGAAGCGGCAGCGGTGGGAAAACGGGCAGGTGGTTCCTGAATACAGCACCATCATGGTGGTCAACTCCTGAAAATCAAAAGGAGTGGGAAGCCGCGAGGGCGCCCACTCCGGACGGACCGGGCACCGCAGCCGTGCGGCGCCGGCGACGCTCCTGGCCTACTTGACTTCTTTCCAGAATGCGGCGTTGAGTCGCCAGGTAAACAGCGTGAGCACCAGCAGGAACAGCATCACCCAGACGCCGACGCGCACGCGCGTGTTGTGCGTCGGCTCGCTCATCCACTGCAGGTAGCCGACCAGGTCGGCGACGTTCTGGTCGAACTGCGGCGGCGTCAGCGTGCCGGACGAGATCTGCTCCCAGCCGCGGAAGACTTCGACCTCCTCGCCGTCATGCTCCTTGACCTTGTCGAACATCGCCTTGCGCTGGCCCTGCAGTTCCCACAACACGTTCGGCATCGCGACGTTCGGGAACACCAGATTGTTCCAGCCGGTCGCCTTGGTGTCGTCGCGGTAGAAGCTGCGCAGATAGGTGTAGAGGTAGTCGGGGCCGGTGCCCCCAAGGCCGGCGCGCGAGCGCGCGACCAGCGTCAGATCGGGCGGATTCGTGCCGAACCATTCCTTGGCCTGCTCCGGGTCGATCGCCGAGACCATGGTCTCGCTCATCTTGTCGTCGGTCAGCAGCAGGTTGTCTTCGATCTGCTTCTTGGTCAGGCCGAGGTCCGTCAGTCGCACATAGCGCATGAAGGCGGCGGAATGGCAGTTCAGGCAGTAGTTGACGAACAGCTTGGCGCCGTTCTGCAGCGCCGCCAGGTCGTTCGTCAGGTTCGGTGCCTTCGACAGCGGCACGCCGGCCTCCTGCGCCTGCGCGCCGGCGATCAACGCGGCGCCGGCGACCAGGCCCAGCAACAGTTTCTTCAGTGGGTTCATTGCTGCAAAGCTCCTGCTCAGTGCCCAGCGTAGTTGATCCGGGCCGGCACCGGTTTCGGTTCGCCCAGGCGGCTCCACCAGGGCATCAGCAGGAAGAAGCCGAAGTAGAACAGGATCCCGATCTGCGATACCAGGTTGAGCGAGGGTGTCGGCGGCCGGGTGCCGATGTAGCCGAGCACGAAGAAGTAGATCACGAAGATCACGTAGATCCACAGGTGCCAGCCCGGCCGGTAGCGGATCGACTTGACCGGGCTGCGGTCCAGCCAAGGCAGGAAGAACAGGATGATCACCGCGGAGGCCATCACCACCACGCCCCAGAACTTGGCCTCGATGTTCAGCATCAGCGCGATCAGGATGGCCGCGGCGATCACCGACACCACCTTGCCGATCGCCCTCATCTTCGACTTGAACACCGCGAACGCGGCCGCCGCGACCACGCAGGCCATCAGCGCGTACACCATCTCGCTGGTGACCGCGCGCAGCATCGAGTAGAACGGCGTGAAGTACCAGACCGGCGCGATCTCGGCCGGCGTCTGCAGCGGATTGGCCGGGATGAAGTTGTTGGCCTCGAGGAAGTAGCCGCCGCCTTCCGGCGCGAAGAAGATGATCGCGCTGAACACGAGCAGGAACAGGCAGACGCCGAAGATGTCGTGCACCGTGTAGTACGGATGGAACGGAACGCCGTCGAGCGGATGGCCTTTCGCGTCCTTCGGCGCGTCCGGCGCCTTGATCTCGATGCCGTCGGGGTTGTTCGAGCCGACCTCGTGCAG
>JAFECV010000152.1 GCA_018241985.1 Pseudomonadota bacterium
GTCAGAACGGAATGTCGTCGTCCATGTCGTCGAAGCCGCTGGCCGATTTGGCCGGCGCGGCACTGCTGCGCTGCTGCGGCGGCGCGGACCGCGCGGGCGCGCGGCCGCCGCCGTCGTCCGCGCCGGGGCCGCCCTGGCCCTGGCGGCTGCCGAGCATCTGCATCTGGTCGGCGCGGATTTCGGTGGTGTACTTTTCGACGCCGTCCTTATCGGTCCATTTGCGGGTGCGCAGGCTGCCCTCGACGTAGACCTGCGAGCCCTTGCGCAGGTACTGCTCGACGATCTCGGCGAGGCGTCCGCCGAACACCACGCGGTGCCATTCGGTCGCCTCGCGCATCTCGCCCGACTGCTTGTCTTTCCACTTGTCGGTGGTCGCGATCGTGACGTTGGCCACCCGGTCGCCGCTCGGAAAGCTGCGCACCTCGGGGTCGCGGCCCAGGTTGCCGACGATGATGACTTTGTTGACGGATGCCATGCTGGACTGCCTTGTAAAATGTGAAATCCGCAGAGAAAGCGGCGCGCCGCGACCGGGGGTTCCCGGCAGCGATCGCCCCGGCTGCGCCGCCCGGCGATCGTGAATGGGGGATTGTGCCGCAACCCGACCCGGGCGGCATACCGGCCACCGCGACGTCGCGAGCGCTCCGCAGCAAAGCCCCTCTCATGACAAGCACCGCATCGGCCGCAGCGCCGGCCAAGTCCCCGATCGCCGGCATGAGCCCGCAGGAGCGCCGCTCCAGCATGACGCTGGCGTCGATCTACGGCCTGCGCATGCTCGGCCTGTTCCTGATCCTGCCGGTGTTCGCGATCTACACGCGCGACCTGCCCGGCGGCAACAACCACGCGCTGGTCGGGCTCGCGCTCGGCATCTATGGCCTGACGCAGGCGATGCTGCAGATCCCGTTCGGCATCGCCAGCGACCGGTTCGGGCGCAAGCCGGTGATGATGCTCGGCCTCGTGATCTTCGCGATCGGCTCGTTCATGGCCGGCGGCTCGCGCACGCTCACCGGCATCATCGTCGGGCGCGCGGTGCAGGGCGCGGGCGCGATCTCGGCCGCGATCTCGGCGATGATCGCCGACTCGACGCGCGACGAGCACCGCACGAAGGCGATGGCGATGGTCGGCATGACGATCGGCATGAGCTTTCTCGTGTCGCTGATCGCCGCGCCGCTGCTGTACCACGTGATCGGCGTGCCCGGCATGTTCATCCTGACCGGCGTGCTCGCGCTGGTCGCGATCGCGGTGGTCAAGTGGATCGTGCCCGACGTGCCGATGACCACGCGCGCCGAAGAGATCGGCCCGCACGCGAGGGGCAAGGACGACTCGATCTTCTCGCCGGCGCTGCTGCGGCTGCACTTCAGCATCTTCGTCGTCAACTTCACCCAGGTCGCGATGTTCGTCGTGGTGCCGGTCGCGCTGGTCCACAACGCCGGCATCGCGGTGCAGGACCACTGGATGGTGTACCTGCCGGTCACGCTGGGCTCGTTCCTGCTCGCGGTGCCGGGCATCATCTGGGCCGAGAGCCGCGGCCACATGCGCCCGGTCTTCATCGCCGCGGTGGCGCTGATGCTGCTCACCATGCTCGGCTTCGCATTCGACTACACCCGGCCGGTGCCGCTGATCGCGGCGCTGTTCCTGTTCTTCGTCTCGTTCAACCTGATGGAAGCGCTGATCCCGTCGCTGGTGTCGCGCACCGCGCCGCCGGCGCGCAAGGGGCTGGCGCTGGGCGTCTACAACACCGCGCAGTCGCTCGGACTGTTCGCCGGCGGCGCCGTGGGCGGCTGGATCGCGAAGGCCTGGTCCAGCGAAGGGGTGTTCCTCGCCTGCGCCGCGCTGTCGCTGGTCTGGCTCGTCGTCGCCTGGTTCATCCAGCCGCCGCCCAAGCGCGGCCATTGAGCCGCCGGTCGGGGCCTGGTCGGCGGCGCAGCCGGAGCAGCGCTGCGGCTGGCTCGTTTTCGGATAATGGCAGGTTGCCCTGCTCCAGGGCGCCTGCCATCATGTCCGAACGCTCCAGCCTCGCTTCAGAACCAACCGCCTCGGTCGACGACGGCCTGTCGCTGGGCGATGCGCTGCGTCGGCCCGGCGTGATCAGCGTGCGCGGCGCGCGCACGCACAACCTGAAGAACATCGATCTCGACATTCCGCGCAACCGGCTGGTCGTGATCACCGGGCTGTCGGGCTCGGGCAAGTCCAGCCTCGCGTTCGACACGCTGTACGCGGAAGGGCAGCGGCGCTACGTGGAAAGCCTGTCGACCTACGCGCGGCAGTTCCTGCAGCTGATGGACAAGCCCGACGTGGACCTGATCGAGGGCCTGTCGCCGGCGATCAGCATCGAGCAGAAGGCCACCAGCCACAACCCGCGCTCCACCGTCGGCACGGTCACCGAGGTGCACGACTACCTGCGCCTGCTGTTCGCGCGCGCCGGCACGCCGTACTGCCCCGACCACGGCCTGCCGCTCGAGCAGCAGTCGGTCAGCCAGATGGTCGACGCGGTGCTGGCGCTGCAGGGCGGCATCCGGCTGATGGTGCTCGCGCCGATCGTGCGCGAGCGCAAGGGCGAATTCGCCGAGCTGCTGTCCGACCTGCAGGCGCAGGGCTACGTACGGTTCCGGATCGACGGCGCGGTCCATGCGTACGATGAGCTGCCGCTGCTCAAGAAAACCGAGCGCCACGACATCGACGCCGTGGTCGACCGGCTGCGCGTGCACGCCGAAGCGCGTATGGCGCCTGAGGAAGCGGTGGTGGCGCCGGCGGCCGCGGCGCAGGCCCCGCAGGCAGCGGGCACGGCCGGCCCGGCACTGCGCCAGCGACTCGCCGAGAGCTTCGAGGCCGCGCTGGCGCTGGCCGACGGGCGCGCGATCGCGCTCGAGGTCGAGTCGGGGCGCGAGCATCTGTTCAACGCGAAGTTCGCCTGCCCGGTCTGCGGCTACTCGCTGACCGAACTCGAGCCGCGGCTGTTCTCGTTCAACTCGCCGTCGGGCGCCTGCCCGAGCTGCGACGGCCTGGGCGTGCAGGAGTTCTTCGACCCGGCGCGGGTGGTCGCCTTTCCTTCGCTGTCGCTGGCGAGCGGCGCGATCAAGGGCTGGGACCGGCGCAACGGCTATTACTTCGCGCTGATCGAGGGGCTGGCGCGGCATTATGGGTTCAGCGTCGACACGCCGTTCGAGGAGCTGCCGCAGCCGGTGCAGCAGGTCGTGCTGAACGGCTCGGGCGCGGAAGAAATCCGATTCAGCTATGTGATGGAGTCGGGCAAGTCCGCGGGCCGCAAGCTCGCCCGCAAGCACCCGTTCGAAGGCGTGATCCCGAACATCGAGCGGCGTTACCGGGAGACCGAGTCGGCGCTGGTGCGCGAGGAGCTCGCGCGCTACCGCGCGACCCGCCCCTGCACCCAATGCGCCGGCACCCGGCTGCGACGCGAGGCGCGCCACGTGCGCGTGGGGGAAGGCGATCAGGCGCGCGCTATTTTCGAGATCAGCCGCCTGACGCTGCGCGACAGCCTGGCGTTCTTCGAGCAGTTGCGGCTCCCCGGCGCGAAGGGCGAGATCGCGGCCAAGGTGGTGCGCGAGATCGGCGCGCGCCTCAAGTTCCTGAACGATGTCGGCCTGAACTACCTGAGCCTGGACCGCAGCGCCGACACGCTCTCGGGCGGCGAGGCGCAGCGCATCCGCCTGGCGAGCCAGATCGGCTCCGGCCTGACCGGCGTGATGTACGTGCTCGACGAGCCCAGCATCGGCCTGCATCAGCGCGACAACGACCGGCTGATCGCGACGCTCTGGCACCTGCGGGATCTGGGCAACAGCGTGCTGGTGGTCGAGCACGACGAGGACATGATGCGCGCCGCCGACCACCTGGTCGACATGGGACCGGGCGCCGGTGTGCACGGCGGCCGCGTGGTCGCGCAGGGCACGTTCGAGCAGGTGCGCGCGAACGCCGCGTCGCTGACCGGCCAGTACCTGGCCGGCGTACGCCGCATCGCGGTGCCGGCGCGGCGCACGCCCTGGCTGCCGGCGAAGTCCGGGTCGGGCAGCGCGGCGGGCGAATTGCAATCGCTCAAGGTGATCGGCGCGCGCGGCAACAACCTGCAGGGCGTCACCGCGGCGTTCCCGATCGGGCTGCTGACCTGCGTCACCGGGGTCTCGGGCTCGGGCAAGAGCACGCTGGTGAACGACACGCTGCACAAGGCGGTGGCGCGGCACCTGTACCGCGCGCACGAGGAGCCGGCGCCGCACGACGCCATCGAAGGCCTGGAGCATTTCGACAAGGTGATCAACGTCGACCAGTCGCCGATCGGGCGCACGCCGCGCAGCAACCCGGCGACCTACACCGGCCTGTTCACGCCGATCCGCGAACTGATGGCCGAGATGCCGGCGGCGCGCGAGCGCGGCTACGGCCCGGGGCGGTTCTCGTTCAATGTCGCCGGCGGGCGCTGCGAGGCCTGCCAGGGCGACGGCGTGGTCAAGGTCGAGATGCACTTCCTGCCCGACGTCTACGTGCCGTGCGACGTCTGCCGCGGCCGGCGCTACAACCGCGAGACGCTCGAGGTGCAGTACAAGGGCGCGAACATCGCGCAGATCCTGGACATGACGGTGGAGGCGGCGCACCGTTTCTTCGGCGCGGTGCCGGCGATCGCGCGCAAGCTCCAGACGCTGCTGGACGTCGGCCTGTCCTACATCACGCTGGGGCAGTCGGCCACCACGCTATCCGGCGGCGAGGCGCAGCGCGTGAAGCTCGCGTTGGAGCTGTCCAAGCGCGACACCGGACGCACGCTGTACATCCTCGACGAGCCGACCACCGGCCTGCATTTCGCCGACGTCGCGCTGCTGCTGGACGTGCTGCGGCATCTGCGCGACGCGGGCAACACCATCGTCGTGATCGAACACAACCTGGACGTGATCAAGACCGCCGACTGGATCATCGACCTGGGGCCGGAAGGCGGCGCCGGCGGCGGCACGGTCGTCGCCGTGGGCACGCCGGAACAGATCGCGGCGCATCCGGGCAGCCACACCGGCCGCTACCTGCGGGAGCGGCTGGGCAGCGACGCGCGGCCCGCCCGCGCCTGAGCGGCAATCGGCCGCCGGCCCTCGACGGCGGCCCAGGCCCGAATGTTTCGAGCCTGAAGGAATTGTTCCGGTGCCGCCTGAAATGTAACCACGGTTGACGCCGTCGGTCGCCGCAGCGGGGGCAACCACTGCCGCGGCAGCCCGCATGCAGCGACGCCATGACGCGCCGATCCGGCCGCAGCGCGTCGGAACATCCTGACACAGTGCGCGGGAACCAGCCCGAGACAATCCGCCCGCATTGCTCTCGTGGCCGCCCGCTTCACAGGAAGCGACGGCATCCAACCTCCCCTGACGCATCGAACGCTCGGCGGCAGGCCTGTGCCAATCGAAACCTAGGAAGACAACTCAGCATGACGAACCCGTTCAAATACGCCGGAATGACCCTGATCCTGGCCTCGCTCGCGGCTTGTGGCGGGGGCGGCGACGGCACCGCCGCGTCGGACCCGACGGCCGGCACCGCGACCGCGGATCGCTCGCACCTCCTCAGCACCGGTTGGTTGAACCTCGGCAACACCTCGTCGTGGTTCGGCACCCCTGCAGCGTCGTCGGGCGGTACCAAATCGTCCGGCAGCTCGTCGGGTGGCAGCTCTTCGTCGACCGGTTCCTCCGGATCGGGCACGGGCTCGACGCCGCCGAGCACTACAACGGCTTCATCCGGCACGGGTTCTACGACGCCAAGCAGCACAACGGGTTCGTCGGGCACGGGCACCACGGCGCCGAGCAGCGGCTCGTCCGGCGGCACAGCGCCGGCCGCCAATTCCCAGACCTTCCCCCAAAGCTGCGTGAGCAAGGGCGGCAACGACTTGTACTTGAAGTACGGCAGCTACCAGGTGTGGAGCAACATCTGGAATGCCGGCTCGGCGAGCTCCTACACCGAGTGCGTGAGCGCGACGATCGCCTCGC
>JAFECV010000153.1 GCA_018241985.1 Pseudomonadota bacterium
GAGGCGCTGCTGATGTTCGCGGCGCGGCGCGACCATCTGCTGCAGGTGATCGCACCGGCGCTCGCGCGCGGCGAGGTCGTGCTGTGCGACCGCTTCACCGATGCCAGCTTCGCGTACCAGGGCGGCGGGCGCGGCTTCGACTGGCGCGTGCTATCGATTCTAGAGCACTGGGTGCAGAGCCTGCCCTCGCTAGAGCCCGATTCGATGCTTGAACCTGATCTTACGCTGTGGTTCGACCTGGCGCCGGAGCTGGCCGCCCAGCGCCTCTCGCAGGCCCGCACGCCGGACCGGTTCGAGGGCCAGCCGCTCGAATTCTTCCGGCGCGTGCGGGACGGTTACGCCGAGCGCGAGGCGCAGGCGCCGCATCGCATCGTCCGCATCGACGCTTCGGGCACGCCGGATGCGGTCTGGCGCCAGATCGCCGACGTGCTGGTGCGGTTCGATGACGCGGAGGGTTCACGATGAACGATCCTGAGACCGCATCGGCGCCGTGGCTGCAGCAGCAGCTCGGCCTGCTGCTGGCCCAGCGCGGCCATGCCTGGCTGCTGCACGGGCCGTCCGGGCTGGGCCAGTACCCGCTCGGCCTGGCGCTGGTGCGCGCCTGGCTCTGCGACGCGCCCGGCGCCGAGGGCGCCTGCGGCCATTGCGCGAGCTGCCACGCGATCGACGTGCGCGCCCACGCCGACCTGTGCGTGCTGATGCCCGAGGCGCTGATGCTGGCGCTCGGCTGGCCGCTCGGCGAGAAGGAGCAGGCGGAGATCGACGGCAAGAAACGCAAGGCGAGCCGCGAGATCCGCATCGACGCGATGCGCGGCGCGATCGAATTCACGCAGCGCACCAGCGCGCGCGGCCGCGGCAAGGCGGTGCTGGTTTATCCGGCGGAGCGGATGAACGCGACGACCGCCAACGCGCTGCTGAAAACGCTGGAGGAACCGCCCGGCGACACCCGCTTCGTCCTCGCCAGCCACGCCGCGCATGCGCTGTTGCCGACGCTGCGCAGCCGCTGCCTCGGCCACGCGATGGCCTGGCCCGAGCCTGCGGCCGCGCTCGCCTGGCTGCAGCAGCAGGGCATCGCGCCGGCCGAGGGCGCCGCTGCGCTGCGCGCTGCCGGCGGCCGGCCGCACGAAGCGCTCGAGCGGCTGCAGTCCGGGTTCGACGGCCGGGCCTGGGGCGGATGGCCGCGCGCACTGGCGCGCGGCGACCTGGGCGCGATGGCGGACTGGACGCCGGCGCAGGCGGTCGATGCGCTGCAGAAGCTCTGCCACGACCTGCTCGCGCGCAGCGTCGGCGCGGCGCCGCGATTCTTCGATCCGGCCGATCTGCCGCGCCCCGCTGCGCACCGCATCGGCGCGCTGACCGACTGGGCAAAGGCGCTCGCCGAGACCGCGCGCCATATCGAGCACCCGCTGCAGCCGGGTTTGCTGCTCGACGACCTTGTGAGCCAGGCGCGCCAGGCACTAAACTCGTGACAGGGAGGATCGAGAATGCCTGTCAACCCGTCTTCAGCTTCCGCCGCGCGGCCCAGCGTGATCCAGCTGGCGATCAAGGAGAAGGCTGCGCTGTACGCGGCCTATATCCCGCTGTTCGCCGAGGGCGGCATCTTCATTCCGACCGCGCGCGAGTACAAGCTCGGCGACGACGTCTACCTGCTGCTGTCGCTGCCGGACGATCCGCAGCGCTACCCGGTTGCGGGCAAGGTCGCCTGGGTCACGCCGGCGCGCCCGACCGGCAACCGCACGCAGGGCGTCGGCGTGCGCTTTCCGCACGACGAGAAGTCGCGGCTGCTGAAGCTGAAGATCGAGGAGCTGCTGGGCGACCATCTGATGTCGGACCGCCCGACGCAGACGATCTGAGCGATTCCCGAGCGGATTGCTTCTCTTTTTGTAGCTGACAGCGAAGAAGGGAAGCCGGCATCAGCCGCTTTTTTATCCCAAAACGTGTTCACCGACTCGCACTGCCACCTCGCATTTCCGGAGCTGCGCGGCCGCCTCGCCGAGATCCGCCGCGCGATGGCGGAAGCCCAGGTCGACCGGGCGCTTTGCATCTGCACCACGCTGGAGGAATTCGAGTCGGTGCACGAACTCGCGACCCGCTATGACAACTTCTGGGCCACGGTCGGCGTGCACCCGGACAGCGAAGAGGGCGCCGAGCCCCTGCTTTCCGATCTGACCGAGCGCGCCGCGCTGCCGCGCGTGGTCGCGATCGGGGAGACCGGGCTCGACTACTACCAGATGGACGAGCGAAAGGGCGGGCGCAGCGTGTCCGACCTCGGCTGGCAGCGCGAACGCTTTCGCATCCACATCCGCGCGGCGCGCGAGTCGCGCCGGCCGCTGGTGATCCACACCCGCAGCGCCTCGGACGACACGCTGGCAATCCTGCGCGAAGAGGGCGAAGACGGCTCGCCGGGGAGCGCCGGCGGCGTGTTCCACTGCTTCACCGAGACGCTGCAGGTGGCCCGTGCCGCGCTGGACATGGGCTTTTACGTCTCCTTTTCGGGGATTCTGACGTTCAAGAACGCGCAGGACCTTCGCGACGTGGCCGCTTTCGTGCCGCTGGACCGGCTGCTGATCGAAACCGACAGCCCGTATCTGGCGCCGGTGCCGCATCGCGGCAAGACGAACAACCCGTCGTACGTGCCGCTGGTCGCCGCTCAACTGGCGGCGGTCAAGGGGCTGCCGATTGAAGAGATCGCGCTGGCGACCTCGAGGAATTTCGATCGTCTTTTCATTGCCATCGGCGCGTGAATGCCCCATCAAAGCATATGAGAATTGACATTAAATTATTGATTCATCTTATTGTTTTATAACAATAATTATTAATTTAAAGTAAAATGTCATTCAGCTTTAAAAAGATCCTGTATCTTGCTGTTTTCATTGGTGTTCCCGCTGCACATGCCGGTGCTTACGAGGATTTCTTCCAGGCCGTGCGGCAAGACGACGCCGATGCGGTGCAGGCGCTGCTCGCGCGCGGGTTCGACCCCAACACGCTGGACAGCCAAGGCCGCAGCGGGCTGTTCCTGGCGCTCGGCACGCACTCGCTGAAGGTCGCGCAGGCACTGCTCGATGCGCCGAAGATCGATGTCGAGACGCGGGACAAGCAGGACGAGAGCCCGTTGATGATGGCCGCGCTCAAGGGCGAACTCGCGATGGCCCAGCAACTGATCGCCAAGGACGCGGACATCAACAAGCCCGGCTGGACGCCGCTGCACTACGCGGCCACCGGCGGCCATGACGCGATCGTGAGCCTGCTGCTCGAGCACAGCGCGTACATCGACGCCGCATCGCCGAACGGCACGACGCCGCTGATGATGGCGGCGCTCTATGGCAAGACGGCCACCGTCCGGTTGCTGCTGGAGCAGGGCGCCGATCCGGCGCTGAAGAACCAGCAGGGCCTGACCGCGATCGATTTCGCCCAGCGCGGTCATCGGCCGGATGCGGTCCAGCTGATCACGCAAGCGATCCGCGCCAGGCAGCCCAAGGGGACCTGGTAGCTGCGGATGCGGGCTCCGGCGTTCAAGAAACTGCCAAACCAAAGAAGGATGGCCGTGCGATACGCGATACGCCTGCCTGCCGGTCTGTTGGCTCTCGGGCTGGCCCTCGCCCTCGTCCTCGGGTTGGGCGGCTGCTCGCGTTCGGCCGACCGGGTCTACCAGGGTTATGTCGAGGGCGAATTCGTCTACCTCGGCGCCTCGCAAGCCGGCAGGCTCACCGAGCTTTCCGTCGCGCGCGGGCAGACCGTCGCAGCAGGCACGACCCTGTTCGCGCTCGATTCGGTGGAGGAGGGGGCGGCGCTGCGGCAGGCGGAGCAGCAACTGGCTGCCTCTCGTGCGCAGCTGGCCGATCTGCGGACCGGCAAGCGCCCGCCGGAGGTGAACGTGGTGCAGGCGCAGCTGGCGCAGGCACAGGCGAATGCCCGCAAGGCCGCGCTGCAGCTCGCGCGTGACGAGCAGCAGTACCAGGCCGGCGGCATTGCCCGGGCGCAACTCGACGATTCGCGCGCCAGCGCCGCGGCGACGGCCGCGCAGGTGCGCGAGCTGAGCAATCAGGTGGCGGTCGTGCGCCTGCCCGGGCGCGCGCAGCAGATCGAGGCGCAGGCCGCGCAGGTGGCCGCCGCGCAGGCGTCGGTCGCGCAGGCGCAGTGGAAATTCGACCAGACCCGCGTCGCCGCGCCGGCCAGGGGAGTGGTCTACGACACGCTGTACCGCGTCGGCGAATGGGTGCAGGCGGGCAACCCGGTGGTCGAGATGCTGCCGCCGCAGAACGTGAAGGTGCGGTTCTTCGTGCCTGAGACCGTCGTCGGCGGCCTCGCCATGGGGCGCGCCGTGACGATCCACTGCGATGGGTGCGCCGCGGATGTGCCCGCGACCATCACCTACGTTTCAGCCCAAGCCGAATACACGCCGCCGGTGATCTACAGCAACGAGAGCCGGTCCAAGCTGGTCTTCATGGTCGAGGCGCATCCGGGCGCTCTTGATGCCGCCAAGCTGCATCCGGGCCAGCCCGTGTCGGTGGCGCTGCGATGAACCCGGCCGCCCCGGCGCTGGCGATCGACGTGCACGGGCTGAACAAGCATTTCGGCGACAAGCACGTCGTCAACGACGTGACGCTGCAGGTGGCACGCGGCGAGATTTTCGGGTTCCTCGGGCCGAACGGCAGCGGCAAGACCACGTCGATCCGCATGATGTGCGGCCTGCTCACGCCCGACTCGGGCAGCGGCACCTGCCTGGGCTACGACATCATCCGGGAGAGCGCCGAGATCAAGCGCCGCGTCGGCTACATGACGCAGCGCTTCTCCTACTGGGAGGACCTGACGATCCGCGAAAACCTCGACTTCGTCGCGCGCGTGTACGAGATGAAGAACCGCCGCGAAGCGGTGGACCGCACGCTGGAATCGCTGGGCCTGCAGAGCCGCTCGAACCAGTTGACCGGCGCCTTGTCCGGTGGCTGGAAGCAGCGCCTGGCACTTGCCGCCTGCATGCTGCACGAGCCGCAGCTGCTGCTGCTCGACGAGCCCACCGCCGGCGTGGACCCGTCCGCGCGCCGCGATTTCTGGGAGGAGTTGCACCGGCTGGCCGAACGCGGCATCTCGGTGCTGGTCAGCACGCATTACATGGACGAGGCCGAGCGCTGCCACAAGCTGGCCTACATCGCCTACGGCAAATTGCTCGCGAAGGGCACGGCGCAGGAAGTGATCCGGTCGCAAGGCCTCGCGACCTTCGCGATCCACGGCGCGCAGCTGAGCGAGCTGTCGCAGCGGCTGCGCGCGCTTCCCGGCGTGGAGCAGACCGTCCTGTTCAGCTCCACGCTGCATGTCAGCGGCAGCGACCCCGAACCTTTGGGGCGAGCGGTGCGGCAGGCGACCGCCAATGGCGAGTGGCGTGTCGAGAAGATCGACACCGGCCTGGAAGACGTGTTCATCTACATGATGAGCCGCTCCACCGACAACTACGGCGCGCGGCGGTGAACGGGCATCGCTACTTCTCCTGGTCGCGGTGGTGGAGCATCGTGATGAAGGAATTTTTGCAGCTCAAGCGCGACCGGATCACCTTCGCGATGATCGTCGGCCTGCCGATCGTGCAGCTGATGCTGTTCGGCTATGCGATCAACAGCGACCCCAAGCACCTGCCCACCGCCGTGATCCTGGGCGACCAGAGCCCGGTCACGCGCAGCTTCATCGCGGCCATGCAGAACTCGGCCTACTTCGACATCGTCGAGACCCTGCCCGACGAGGCGGCAGGGCACCGCGCGCTGGCGCAGGGGCGCGTGCAGTTCGTGCTGAGCGTGCCGGCCGATTTCACGCGCAAGCTCCTGCGCGGCGAGCGGCCCTCGCTGCTGGTGGAAGCCGACGCCACCGATCCCACGGCCACCACGGCCGCGCTGGCGGCGCTGCCGGGCCTGGT
>JAFECV010000154.1 GCA_018241985.1 Pseudomonadota bacterium
CGAATCGAGGGGCTCGACCAGCGGCACGCCGGCCAGATTCGTCAGCGTGTCCAGCGCCTGCCACGCGGCCTTGTAGCTGACCCCGGCGTCGCGCGCGGCCTGCGAGATCGAGCCGGTGCGTGCGATCAGCCGCAGGATATCGATGCGGCGGTCGGCCACACCCGGGCGCAGCGCGGTATCGATCGCGACGGCGGCGGAACGCGGTGGAGCCATCGGGTGATTGTCGACCAACGGGCGCGCGGCCGGGCTCAATGCGCGTGACTGTGCGCGAGCAGCGCCTGCGCCGGCCGTTCGCGAGTGAGGCCATCGCGCGCGAGCCAGCGCCGAGTCTGGTCCGCGGCGCGCGCGATCAGCGCGCCGGCCTGCGAGAAGTCGTACGGCGAGGCGGCGAGCGGGCACAGCGGCGGCACCATCACGATATGGGCGCGGCCGTGATACTGCTCGAATTCAAAGCTGAGCTGGCGCGCGATCAGCAGCGTGATCGCGTGCAAGGCGCTTGCGATCGCGCCGCGCGGCGGCTCGGCCAGCGCGCAGGCGAAGCCGGTCGGCAGCACGATGACGCGCCGCGCGCCGCGCTCGACCGCGACGCTGATCGGCGTGTTGCTGGCGACGGCGCCGTCGATCAGCGGCCGCCCGGCGATGGACACCGGCGGAAACACCGCCGGCACCGCGCAGCTCGCCAGCACCGCTTCGACCGCCGGCCCGCTGGAGAGCGTGACCGCGGTGCCTTCGAGCTGATCGGTCGCGACCACATGCGTCGGCACCCCGGCCTGCTCCAGCGACGGATACGGCAGATGCTGCTCGAGCAGCCCGCGCAGCCCGCTCGGATCCACCGCGTAGCCGCCGCCCTGCGCCTGCGGCCGCAGCAGGCTGCGCCACGCGATCGGAAACAGCGCGCGGCGCGAGAGGCCGAGCCAGATCGCCTCGAGCCGGCTCACGCCGTCCGGGTCCGGCGCGCCGGCGAAATACGCGGCGTTGATCGCGCCCACCGACGCGCCGACCAGCAAATCCGGCCGCAGCCCGTGCCCGACCAGCGCGCGCAGCATGCCGACCTGGATCGCGCCGAAGCTGCCGCCGCCGGCGAGCACCCAGGCGGTGGGTCCATCGAGGGTGTCGTTCATGTCGGGCTCCGCGGGCAAGGTGCACCGCAAAGGTTCGTCGCGGCGCTGCGGCGCAGCTTACAACGGCCGGCGCATCAGCCGAACCAGCGGCGCAGGTTCAACGTCGAATGGCGGCCGAACGCGTCGCCGTGCCGATCCAGCAGCGCCTGCGCGCGCTCCCGGCCCTGGTCGCGCAGCAGCTCGAGGAACGGCCCGTAGGCCAGCATCTTGGTTTCGGTGCGCTGCAGGCTCGCGATCCGCGACGAGTCGATCATGTGAAAGCGCAGCTTCTTCAGCCGCCGCTCGAGCCGGCCGAATCCGCCGAAGCCCGCGCGCGCATAGGCCATCGCCTCGGACAGCGTGCGCATCTCGCGCATGAAATGCGCGCTGAACGCGAGCTCGAGGATGCGCTCGTCGATCTCGTGCGCGCTCTGCGGCGTGCTCTCCCATTCGAGCGGGCTGAGCAGCACCAGCAGGATGTCGCGCGCGTCGCAGTCGTAGAACAGCGGGAACACCGCCGGATTCGCCGAATAGCCGCCGTCCCAGTACGGCTCGCCGTCGATTTCCACCGCGCGGTGGACTTTGGGCAGGCAGGCCGACGCGAGCACCATCTCGACCTGCAGCTCGTGCTCGCGGAAGATGCGAAGCCGCCCGGTGTTGGCTCGGGTCGCGGCGACGAACAGCTTGAACGGGCTCGCCACGCGCAGCCGTTCGAAGTCGATCTGGTGGCTCAGCGCATCGCGCAGCGGGTTCAGGTCCAGCGGATTGAGCTGCGCCGGCGAGAAGTGGCTCGCCCAGCTCATCAGCATCCGCGTGGCGGGCGACAGGCCGATGCCCTCGCCCACGCCCTGGATCAGGAACAGCCACGGAACGCCCTTGCCGATCACGCCCCAGAAGTCCGCCAGTGCCCGGCGCGCGCCGTCGCGGCCTCCCTTCATCCATCCGTCGGCGAACACCACCGCGTTCATCGCGCCAGCGCTGCTGCCGCTGATGCCTTCGAATTCGACGCGCGGATCCTCGAGCAGCGCGTCCAGCACGCCCCAGGTGAACGCGCCGTGCGCCCCGCCGCCCTGCAGCGCGAGGTTGAGCCGCGCCGGCGCCGCAGGCAGCAGCCTTCTCAGCGCCGCCAGCCGCGAATGCGCGAAGGATGCGGTCGGTAGCGGGTTGGAGGAACTGTCGTTCACCGGGACTCGTCCAGGCCTGTTCGCGCCGGCGCCGCAGTGCGCGGGATCGCAGCGCAGTATAGGTTTCCCGATGGTCGGTGCTACACTTTCGCTATTCATCGAAGTAATAGCGAAAAATGACCATCACGACGACGATCTCGCGCCCCGCCCCGCATCCGGCCCTGCAGTCGGTGCGATCCCCATCGGGCGACCGGTCTCCGAAGCTGCCTGCTGTCACGCGTTCTCCCTTGCGCCTGCTCGCGCCGGTACTGGCGCTGTTCGCGTCGCTGCTGCTGTGCGCGCCGGTGCGCGCCGAAACCGTGCAGGTGGCGGTGGCGGCGAACTTCACCGAGCCGATGAAGGCGATCGCCGCCGATTTCGAGCACGACACCGGCAACCAGGTCCAGCTCTCGTTCGGTTCGACCGGCAAGTTCTATGCGCAGATCAAGAACGGCGCGCCGTTCGACCTGTTCCTTGCCGCCGACGAAGCCACCCCCGAGCGACTCGAGAAGGAAGGCGGCGCCGTTGCCGGCAGCCGCTTCACCTATGCGGTCGGCCGGCTCGTGCTGTGGTCGGCCCAGGCCGGCGTGGTCGACGACCAGGGCGCGGTGCTCAAGGGAAATGCATTCAAGGCGCTCGCGGTCGCGAACCCGAAGCTCGCACCGTACGGCGCGGCGGCGATCCAGACGCTGACCAAACTCGGGCTGCTGGAGCAGATCCAGCCCAAGATCGTGCAGGGCGAGAACATCGCGCAGACCTATGCCTTCGTCGCCAGCGGCAACGCCGAACTCGGCTTCGTCGCGCTGTCGCAGGTCTATGCCGACGGCAAGATCAAGAGCGGGTCCGGCTGGATCGTGCCCGACGACCTGCACGTGCCGATCCGCCAGGACGCGGTGCAACTGGCCAAGGCCCGTGACAACAAGGCGGCGGCGGCGCTGCTCGCCTACCTGCGCTCGGACAAGGCGCGCGCGGTGATCCGCTCGTTCGGCTACGGAAGCTGAGCCGCGGCCCGGCGCCGCGGCCACAACCAACCGTCGCACCGGTCGCGCCGGTAACATCGCCCGATGCCCACCGGCCTTGCCGACGCCGCGACCTGGAGCACGATCGCGCTCACGCTGGAACTCGCCGGCCTGACCACGCTGATCCTGCTGGTCCTGGGCACCCCGCTCGCCTGGTGGCTCGCGCGCACCCGCTCGTGGTGGAAGGGGCCGGTCGGCGCGCTGGTCGCGCTGCCGCTGGTGCTGCCGCCCAGCGTGCTCGGCTTCTATCTGCTGGTCACGCTCGGGCCGGCGGGGCCCATCGGCCACCTGACCGAGGCGCTCGGCCTGGGCCTGCTGCCGTTCACCTTCGCCGGGCTGGTGGTCGGCTCGGTGCTGTATTCGATGCCGTTCGTGGTGCAGCCGATCCAGAACGCGTTCGAGGCGGTCGGCACGCGGCCGCTCGAGGTCGCGGCGACGCTGCGCGCCTCGCCGCTGGATACGTTCTGGAGCGTGCTGCTCCCGCTGGCGCGGCCCGGTTACCTGACCGCGACCGTGATGGGCTTCGCGCACACGGTCGGCGAGTTCGGCGTGGTGCTGATGATCGGCGGCAACATCCCCGGCAAGACGCGCGTGATGTCGGTGCAGATCTACGACCACGTGGAGGCGCTCGAATACACGCAGGCGCACTGGCTGTCGGCCGCGATGCTGGCGTTCGCGTTCGTGGTGCTGCTCGCGCTGTACCTGCTGAACCCGACCGGGCAGCGCCGGATCGGGGCCTCATGATGAGCGCCGCCCGGCCGCCCGAAGGCGTGAACGCCCCCGGCACCGGCGCCGCCGGGGCCCCTTCCCCGGCTGGGAGCAGCGAACCACGCGCAGCGGGGAACGTGGGGGCAAGCGTGTCAGCCGCCCCGGCGCTGCGCTCGCGCCTGACCGTGCGCCGCTCCGGCTTCTCGGTCGAGGTCGATCTGGACCTGGCCGCCGGCCGGGTGAGCGCGCTGTTCGGGCCGTCGGGCTCGGGCAAGACCACCTGCCTGCGCGCGATCGCCGGGCTCGAGCGCACGGCGCGCGGCACGCTTACGGTCGGCGGCGAGGTCTGGCAGGACGACGCGCGCGGACTGTTCCTGCCGACGCACCGGCGCGCGCTGGGCTACGTGTTCCAGGAGCCGAGCCTGTTCGCGCACCTGAGCGTGCGCCAGAACATCGAGTACGGCATGCGGCGGCTGGCACACACCGAGCGCCGGGTTTCGCTCGAACGCGCGGTGCGCCTGCTGGGCATCGCGCCGCTGCTGGAGCGCCAGCCGGGGGCGCTGTCGGGCGGCGAGCGCCAGCGGGTCGCGATCGCGCGCGCGCTGGCCACCAGCCCGCGGCTGCTGCTGCTCGACGAGCCGCTGGCCGCGCTGGACAAGCCGCGCAAGACCGAAATCCTGGGCTACCTGGAACAATTGCAGACCGAACTCGGCATGACGGTGCTGTACGTGAGCCACGCCGCCGATGAGGTCGCGCGGCTCGCGGACGATCTGGTGCTGATCGACGCCGGCCACGTACAGGCGAGCGGCGCGACCTCCGACCTGATGACCCGGCTCGACCTGTCGCTCGCGCACGGTGACGGCGCCGGCGCGGTGCTCGAAGCGACCGTCACCGGCCACGATGCGCGCTACCACCTGACCCACGCCGAATCCCGCGCCGGGACGCTGTCCCTCACGCTGCAGGACGCCGCGCCGGGCACGCGGCTGCGGCTGCGCATCCAGGCGCGCGACGTGAGCCTGACACTGAGCGCCCAGTCGGACACCAGCGTGCTCAACATCCTGCCCGCAACGATCGTCGCGCTCGCCGCCGACGGCCCGGGACAGGTGATGGCGCGGCTCGATGCCGGCGGCAGCCCGCTGCTCGCGCGCGTCACCGCCAAGTCGGCCGATGCGCTCGCCCTCGCCCCGGGCCGGCCGGTCTACGCGCAGATCAAGGGCCTCGCGATCCTCGGCTGACCCGGAAAGTCCGAAAGCGGTCACCCGGCAGCGGAGCATCGCCACCCGGCCAACCCGACCGGACTCATCTCATTGACGTCGACGCAGCTATCGTCTCCACTCGAAACGCCTCTGCCTGTCGTCCTCCGCCATCATCATCACGTGGCCCTGCGTGGCGGTGCAGACCCATTTCTGGCGCGTCGCATCGAGTCCGCCTCGCGGCTCGCGCAGCGCATCGGGCGTGAACACCGCGACGCAGGCATGGCCGGGTGCACGAGTCGATTCGTAGCGGATGACCTCGATGCCGGCGACTTCGGCTGCGTTGGCCAGACGGTGCGTCGCCGAATAGTCGTCGCTGCGGGTCCACGCGGCGCGAAAGGCATCCCAGGGCGGCGCCATCAGATCGAGACCGCGACCGGCAACGTAGGCCGCAAAGAACGTGTGCAGGGTGACGATCTTCTCGTCCGCCAGGCCGACGCTGTCTCGGATGAACCGGGTGCGCCACCAGGCCACCTCGGCGCATGCAGCCTCCAGCTTTGTTGCGCCGTACCAGAGCCCGTGTCGCCCGACCTCGCGGAAGCGGCTGGCGTGCGCCGGCACGTACCGGAAAGGCGTTGTCAGCAGGAAGTGCTTCGCCGCCTTCCTGATCGGCGGCAGCGGCGGCTTGCTGGCCTCGAGCAATTG
>JAFECV010000155.1 GCA_018241985.1 Pseudomonadota bacterium
CTTCGACTCGAACGCGGCCGTGGCCAGCGTGGCCGCATGCTCGCGCACGTCGGCCGGCCAGCCGGCGGTGGCCGAGGCGAACCGTGCTGCATCGGCGGCAAAGAGGGCCCGCGCGGCTTCCTCGTAGCCCGGCGCGTTGCCGGCGATCGTGGTCATGAACCGGTACGTGGCCTCCTGCGCGCGGCGCACCCGGTCGCGCCCGGCATGGGTGCGGCGCGCCTCCTCGACCAGCCGGCGCAGCGCGACCGAGGCGCCGCCCGGCTGCAGCGCGAGCCAGTCCCAGTGGCGCGGCAGCAGCGTGACCTCGCGCGCGACGACACCGAGCCGGGGCCGCCCCGGGCCGCGCGGCGCCGGTGGCTCCGCTGCTTCGGCGGAATCGACCGCTCTGTCGGTGGCGGGGTGCAGATCGATTTCAACGGTGGCGCCGGTGTCGTCGTCGAACACCAGCAGGGATGCGTGCGGGTCGGACGCCACGGCTTTGCGGGCCGCGGTCGCGACCGAGCGCAGATCGCCCTGGACGATGCGGCGGCCGCCAATGAAGGCGGTGCAGTGAGCGAATGAGGTCGGGTTCATTGCCGTTCCAGAATCTGAACGGCGGAATTATACCCGGATTAAATAATTTCAGCCGGGTGAAATAAAGCGGGCTGCGGCAGCCGGGCCGGCCGCGCTTGCAATCAGCGGACGAGTTCGGCCAGCTTGCCGGCTTTGTCCTTCCAGTCTTCCGCGTCGTCGAGCGCCGGCTTGCGCTTGGTGATGCTCGTCCATCCCTCGGCGTGGCTCAGCTCGGCGTTGATCTGGATGAACCCGGTCTGGTCCTGCGGCAGCTCTTCCTCGGGGTAGATCGCATTGACCGGGCATTCGGGGATGCAGACCGCGCAGTCGATGCATTCGTCCGGGTCGATCACCAGCATGTTCGGGCCCTCGCGAAAGCAGTCCACCGGACAGACGTCGACGCAGTCGGTGTATTTGCAGCGGATGCAGGATTCGGTGACGACGTGGGTCATGTTCTGGCAGGCGCGACCGCTCGGGTCTGAAAACGCAGGGGGAGTTGGAAGGAAGAACGCGCGGCGAAGCGCAGATTTTATGCGCCACGCCGGGCCGGTGCAGGCGGTACCAAAGGCGCCGGCCCGCGCGAGCGGGGAGTGAAGCAGGCTACCGCACCAGCAGCGCGCCCGAGGTGCGGTTCGACGCGGTGTCGACCAGCACCAGCGAGCCCATGCTGCGCGACTGCGCATACGGGCGCGCGGCCAGCGGCTGCTGCAGCGCGAGTTCGACATGGCCGATCGCGTTCGGCGCGAGCTCGTCGGCCTGTTCCTCGGCCAGCGTGTTCACGTCGAGCCGGTGCACGATGCGCCGCACCCGGGCCTTGACCCAGCGGTGGCCGTGCAGCGCCCAGTAGACCCGGCCCGCGACCAGCGGCTCGTCGTCCATCCAGGCGACGGTGCCGTGCAGTGTGGTCCGGCCCGGGTCGGCCGCCGCTTCGAAGTCGTCGCCCTCGGGTTCGTGCGCGAGCAGCCAGTCGCCGCGCGACACGTCGATCTCGCGATCGAGCACGATGCCGGCGCTGCGCCCGGCCAGGATCGCGCGCGGCTGGCGCGCGTGGTCCAGCACCTGCGCGACGCGGGCGGTCTGGCCGCCCGGCATCACCGTCACCTGCTGCCCCGGCTGCACGCCGCCGGCCGCGACCCGGCCCCAGAACACGCGGCGGCCTTGCGACGTGTCTGTGCCGGCCGGCTGCTTCTCGGCTAGCTTTTCCACCCATTGCACGGCCAGCGCGAACGGCTGCGTCGCGTCAAAGCCGGCGCTCGGCAGTCGCTCCAGGATTTCCAGCAGGCTCAGGCCCTCGTAGCCGCACCAGGCCGCGCCGCCTTCGTGCGCGGCACGTAGGGCGACGTTCCAGCCTTCGAGCGCGGAGATCGGCACGACCGCCTGCAGCGCGATCCGCGCCGCGCCGGCGAAGCTGCGCAGCGCCGCTGCGATGTGGTCGAACGCGAGCTTCGGGTCGGCGACCGCGTCGAGCTTGTTGATCGCGAACACCACCGAGGGCACGCGCAGCAGGCTCACCAGCAGCGCGTGGCGCCGGGTCTGCGGCAGCAGTTGCAGCGCGGGGTCGCGCCAGTCGAGCTTGGTCGCGTCGACCAGCACCACCGCCGCGTCGGCGCTCGAGGCGGCGGTCACCATGTTGCGGGTGTACTGTTCGTGGCCGGGCGCATCGCCGATGATGAACTTGCGCCGCGCGGTCGCGAAGTAGCGGTACGCGACGTCGATCGTGATGCCCTGCTCGCGCTCGGCCGTCAGGCCGTCGGTCAGCAGCGCGAGGTCCACAGTGTTGCCGTCGGGACCCTTGCGCTGCACGCCGGCGAGCTGGTCCTGCAGCACCGCGCGGCTGTCGACCAGCAGCCGCCCGATCAGCGTGCTCTTGCCGTCGTCGACCGACCCGCAGGTGATGAAGCGCAGCGCGGTTTTTTGGTCATTTTGGCTCGAATCCAAGGCACCGCCTTCACTTACAGCTATTGATTCAGTAGCAATCGTCATGTTAGGCCTGCAGTTTGGTAAGGGCTGGGTCGCCGGGGGCACCGCGGGTCCGGCTCCGCCGGCCCGCCAGTGCCGCCCCTCGAAGGGGAAGGCGAAGCGACACGCAGTGCGCGCAGCCTGGGGTGGTTCAAAAGTACCCGTCCTTCTTGCGCTTCTCCATCGACGCGTCCGAGGTCTTGTCGTCCATCCGCGTGGCGCCGCGCTCGCTGACGTCGACCGCCAGCGTTTCGATCACGATCTCGGCTGCGGTCGATGCGCTGCTCGCGACCGGGCAGGTGCAGGTGATGTCGCCGACGGTGCGAAAGCGCACCTCGCGCAGCGCGGCCGTCTCGCCGTCGCGCGGCGGGGTCAGCGGCGTGACCGGCACCAGCAGGCCCCGGCGCTCGACCACCGCGCGCCGGTGCGCGTAGTAGATAGTCGGCAGCTCGATGCGCTCGCGCGCGATGTATTGCCAGATGTCGAGTTCGGTCCAGTTCGAGATCGGGAACACGCGGAAATGCTCGCCCGGCGCGAGCCGCGTGTTGAACAGCGTCCACAGCTCGGGGCGCTGCGCCTTCGGCTGCCACTGGCCGAAGCCGTCGCGGTGCGAGAAGATGCGCTCCTTCGCGCGCGCCTTCTCCTCGTCGCGGCGCGCGCCGCCGATCAGCGCGTCGAAGCGGAACTCGTCGATGGCTTCCAGCAGCGTCACCGACTGGTGCGCGTTGCGGCTCTCGCGAGGGTGCGCCAGCCGCACCGTGCCGCGCGCGATCGAATCCTCCAGCCGGCGCACGATCAGCTCGGCGCCGAGTTCCTTCGCGCGCCGGTCGCGAAAGTCGGTGACCTCGGGGTAGTTGTGGCCGGTGTCGATCATCAGCAGCGGATAGGGGATGCGGCCGCGGCCGAACGCCTTCTCGGCGCAGTGCAGCATCACCGCAGAATCCTTGCCGCCGGAAAACAGCAGCGCCGGGCGCTCGAACGCGGCGGCGACCTCGCGCAGGATGAAGATCGTTTCTTCCTCGAGCGCGTCCAGGTGCTGGTCCGCCAGCGAGCGGTGCAGCTCGGCGTCGAGCGGGAATTCGGTGCGTGCGTTCATGCGGGGGCCTCCTCGTGTTTTGCGTTCGCGGGGTTGTGCGAGACATGCAGGCCGCATTCCTTCGCGCCGCTCTCGCTCTCCCACCACCAGCGCCCGGCGCGGAAGTCCTCGCCCAGCGTGACCGCGCGGGTGCAGGGCGCGCAGCCGATGCTGGGGTAGAAGCGGTCGTGCAGCGGGTTGTACGCAACCTGGTGCAACGCGATGTAGTGCCAGACGTCGCCCCAGGTCCAGTCGGCGAGCGGGCTGTATTTGGTCAAGCCCCGGGTCGCTTCTTCGGAGCGGTCGATCGTCAGCACCTCGGCGCGCGCGCTCGACTGCTCGCGCCGCAGGCCGGTGATCCAGCCGGCCTGGCCGGCGAGCGCGCGCGACAGCGGCTCCATCTTGCGGATGCCGCAGCAGGCCTTTCGCAGTTCGATGCTGCGGTACATCGCATCGTGCCCTTCGCGCGCGACGAACTGCTCAGCCGCTTCTTGCACCGGGCGGTAGACCTCGATCGGTGCATGCGGATGCGCCTGCTGCTGCGCCTTGAGGTTTTCCAGCAGCGCCAGCGTCTCGGCGTGCAGCAGACCGGTGTCGAGCACGAAGATGGTGATGGGGAGCGCGTGGCGGTTGATCAGGTGCGTGATCACCATGTCCTCGGCGCCCAGGCTGCTCGCCTGCTTGACCGGGCCTGCCGCGGCGGCTGCTTGCAGCGTTGCCACCGCGCGCTGGAGCTTTGCGCCAAAGTCGGCGGACGCGCGTGCGTGCAGATTCACGGCCGGGGCGGACGGAGAGCCCGACTCGGCCGCACCGCGCAGCAGGCTGACGGCGGCAGCAGAGGTCATGCCGCCTCCAGCGCCTGGTCGCTGTTCGGCGCCAGGTCACGCGCAAACAGCGGGCGCGGCTCCAGCACGTCGCCCTGATAGAACGCGGCGTAGCGGGCGAACTGGCGCTCGGCGGCGTCCGGGTTCACGCCCTCGGCCAGCACCACGCTGGTGAAGCCGCTGCGCTGCATGTGCACCAAGAGGTCGATCAGCACGTCGCCGGTGGCTCGCAGATCGCCGCTGAACTTGTAGCGGCGCCGCAGCAGCACGGCCTGGCTGTAGGCACGGCCGTCTGTGAACTTCGGGAACGACAGCTCGATGCGGGTCACGCCTTCGAACGCGCCGCTTTGCGCGAGCTCGGCGATATCGGCGTCGTTCGCGATTTGCAGCACTTTTTCGCCGCTGGCCGGCGTGGTTCCTTCGTTGGCAGCAATGATTTTCATAGCAATCCTGTCGTCGTAAGGGTCAGGCGACGGCTTCCGCCTTGTGGCCGTGGCGCGCGCCGTTCGCGGCCGCCTTGAACGGGTCGTGCCCGACGCGGCGCAGCGTGTCGATGAAATGCTCGGCCGGCGACAGGCGCAGCGCGCGGTAGGTCCCGAGCACGGCCTCGATCACGTCGGGCACCTCGGCCGCCGAGAACGACGGGCCGACCACCTTGCCGCCGATCGCCGGGCCGGACAGGTTGGAGCCGTCGGCGCCGCCGAGCGTGATCTGGTACCACTCCTTGCCGTCCTTGTCGACGCCGAGGATGCCGATGTGGCCGCTGTGGTGGTGGCCGCAGGAGTTGATGCAGCCGCTCATGTGCAGGTCGATCGGCCCCAGGTCGAACACCTCGTCCAGGTCCTGGTAGCGCGCGGTGATCGCCGCGGCGATCGGCAGCGACCGCGCATTCGCCAGCGAGCAGAAGTCGCCGCCGGGGCAGACGATCATGTCGCTGATCAGGCCGATGTTCGGTTGCGCCAAGCCGAGCTTGCGCGCCGCTTCGTAGAGGGCGGGCAGGTCGCTCTCGAACACCCAGGGCAGCATCGCGTTCTGCTCGTGCGTGAGGCGCGCCTCGCCGGCACTGAACTGGTCGGCCAGCGCGGCCAGGCCGTCCATCGTGTCGGCCTCGACGTCGCCGGGCGCCAGGCCCACGCGCTTGAGCGACAGCGAGACGGCGCGCATGCCGGGCAGGCTATGGCCGCGCACGTTCTGCTTGAGCCAGCGCTGGTAGAGCTGGCCTTGCGTGTTGACCGAGGACGGCAGATTGGCGGCTTTGAGTTCGGGCACGACGAAGAACGAGGTCACCCGATCCAGTTCGGCCCGGGTGATGGTGTGCGGCGCGCCGTCCTGCTCGACGATGGCCTTGTATTCCGCCTCCACGTCGTCGATGAATTTCTGGCCCTCGGCCT
>JAFECV010000156.1 GCA_018241985.1 Pseudomonadota bacterium
TGCTCAATTGCCTGGACCTGAAGCTCGAGCTCGAACAAGCTCCGGTCGGCGGCGCAGCCTACGATGCGCACGGCCATCCGCTGCCCGAGGCCACGCTCGCGCTCGCGCGCCAGGCCGACGCGATCCTGTTCGGCGCGGTCGGCGACTGGAAGTACGACAAGCTGGAACGCGCGCTGCGCCCCGAGCAGGCGATCCTCGGGCTGCGCAAGCACCTGGGCCTGTTCGCGAACTTCCGCCCCGCGATCTGCTACGAGCAGCTCACGCAGGCGTCGAGCCTCAAGCCCGAACTGGTCGCGGGGCTCGACATCCTGATCGTCCGCGAGCTCACCGGCGACATCTACTTCGGCCAGCCGCGCGGCCGGCGCAAGGCCGCGGACGGCCCGTTCCCCGGCGCGGACGAAGCGTTCGACACGATGCGCTACAGCCGGCCCGAGATCGAGCGCATCGCGCGGGTCGCGTTCGATGCGGCGCGCAAGCGCTCTCGGCGCGTCGCCAGCATCGACAAGGCGAACGTGCTCGAGACCTTCCAGTTCTGGAAGGACGTGGTGACCGAGGTGCACAAGGACTACCCCGACGTCGCACTCGAGCACATGTACGTCGACAACGCCGCGATGCAGCTCGTGCGCGCGCCGAAGAAGTTCGACGTGATCGTCACCGGCAACATGTTCGGCGACATCCTGTCGGACGAAGCCGCGATGCTGACCGGATCGATCGGCATGCTGCCGTCGGCCTCGCTGAACGACAAAAACCAAGGCCTGTACGAACCCAGCCACGGCAGCGCGCCCGACATCGCCGGCAAGGGGCTGGCGAACCCGCTCGCGACCATCCTGAGCGCCGCGATGATGCTGCGCTATTCGCTGAACCAGAACGAAGCCGCCGGCCGCATCGAAGCGGCCGTGAAGAAGGTGCTGGCCCAGGGCCTGCGCACCGCCGACATCTGGAGCGAAGGCACGACCAAGGTCGGCACGGTGCAGATGGGCGACGCGGTGGTGCGCGCGCTGGGCTGAGCCCAGGCCCGCACCGGCCTCGCCGGCAGCCAGGCAGGCCGCGCGAGCTGGGCTATGGCACCGGCGCGATCATTCGTCTCGCTCGCCCGATGGTCCGGGCTCGGGCACGCCCGAATCGCGCATGCGGCGACGAAACACGATACCGAGCATCGCCAGCATGTTCCAGCTGGGAACGAAGAACGCGAGCACCACGCAGGCCAGCGTGCAACCCAGCACGACCCAGCCGCGCTGCAACTGCACCGCGAGGTTGCCGGGTTCGAACTCGCGCGAACGCAGATCGGGTCGGCGCGAGAGGCGGAGCACCCGCAGCAGCGACAGCACCGCGAGCAGGCTCAGGTGGACGCTGTAGATCAGCGACGCGGCGACGAGGTCGCCGTGTTCGCCGATCAGGGCGGTGGAAAACGGCAGCAGCGTGATCAGCGCGAGCTGGCACAGCTCGAGCAGCAGGCCGCGCTCGTCGAGCCGTGCGTACTGGCGCAGCACCCGATGCTGCGCCAGCCAGTACAGCGACGCGACCCAGAAGCTCAGCAGCCAGACCAGGCCCTTGGGGACCAGATCGGCGAGCGCAGCGTTCAGCGCCGCGCTCGATGGATCGGCGAGCGGCGGCAGCTTCAGGTCCAGCGCCAGCAGCGTCAGCGCCACCGCATAGACGCCGTCCGACAGCGCCTCGAGGCGGCTCTTGCTGATCAGCGACGATGCGGTCATTTCGGTGGGTTGCGAATGTTCAGCGCGAAATGTAGCCGAGCGGGCCGCGGCATCCTCGGAAGCAGCCCGGCCGCCGATCGGACCCGGCCCTGATCCTCTGCAGATCTAGAGGCCGCACACCAGCGCTCGACACGGCTGTTCCGCTAGAATTCGAGCCATGTCTGCCGCTTGCCCGTTCGCATCGAACATCGAGCCCGCCGCCCTGGCTGGCTGGGCCGAGCGTGCAAGCATCTCCAAAACCACGACGATCAAGGGCTGAACCAGCCCCGGCATCGTCGCGCCCTCCCGGCCCGGACGAGCCGGGCGCAGAGAGAAGTCCCGGTTGGGCACTGTTTCTTGAACTGAAAGGGCGTTGAAAAATGAGCACACTGGTCGGTTTCGTCGGCTGGCGCGGCATGGTCGGCTCGGTGCTGATGGACCGGATGCGGCAGGAGAAGGACTTCGACCTGATCGAGCCGGTGTTCTTCTCGACCTCGAACGCCGGCGGCAAGGCGCCGGCCGTGGCGAAGAACGAGACGAAGCTGCGCGACGCGCACGACATCGATGCGCTAAAAAAATGCGACATCATCGTCACCGCCCAGGGCGGCGACTACACGACCGAGGTGTTCCCCAAGCTGCGCGGCGCGGGCTGGAGCGGGCACTGGATCGACGCGGCGTCCACGCTGCGGATGAAGGACGACGCTGTCATCATCCTCGACCCGGTCAACATGCCGGTGATCAAGAACGCGCTCAGCAAGGGCGGGCGCAACTGGATCGGCGGCAACTGCACGGTGAGCTGCATGCTGATGGGCGTGGGCGCGCTGTTCAAGGCCGGGCTGGTCGAGTGGATGAGCACGCAGACCTACCAGGCCGCGAGTGGCGGCGGCGCGCAGCACATGCGCGAGCTGCTGGCGCAGTTCGGCACGCTGAACCACGAAGTGAAAGACCTGCTCGCCGATCCGACCAGCGCGATCCTCGAAATCGACCGCCTGGTGATCGAAAAGCAGCGCGGCCTGGACGATGCCGAAAAAGGGAATTTCGGCGTGCCGCTGGGCGGGTCGCTGATCCCGTGGATCGACAAGGATCTGGGCAACGGTGTCAGCCGGGAGGAATGGAAGGGCGGCGCCGAGACCAACAAGATCCTCGGCCAGGGCGAAGGCTTCGGCACGCCGGCCGTTCCGGTGGATGGTTTTTGCGTGCGCATCGGCGCGATGCGCTGCCACAGCCAGGCGCTGACCTTCAAGCTGAAGAAGGACGTGCCGGTGGCCGACGTCGAGGCGATGATCGCCGCCGACAACGACTGGGCGCGCGTCGTGCCGAACAACCGCGAGGCGACGATGAAGGACCTCACGCCGGTGGCGGTGACCGGCACGCTGGCGATCCCGGTCGGCCGCATCCGCAAGATGGCGATGGGCCCCGAGTACCTGGGCGCGTTCACGATCGGCGACCAGCTGCTGTGGGGCGCGGCCGAGCCGCTGCGCCGCATGCTGCGCATCCTGCTCGCCGCCTGAGCGGCAGCCGCGGCCGGGGGTGCGAAGCGGTACGTTGTCACCCGGCAACAACGTTTTTCACGGAAACTGCGAGCGCGCTGCGCCCACGCAAGGCGCGGCGCCGTTCTTGCCTTGTCAGGCAATTTCATTGATGTTAGTGTCATTTTTCGACTCCACGTGCCCAGGCCCATCTCCAAATGACCCGACCGAATCCGCCCGCTGATCTGACCTTTCCTGCCCGCAACATCGTCCGCAAGGCGCACGGCCGGCGCCTCGGGGCCGTGGCGGCCGCCGTCGCGCTGGCGCTCGGCCTGTCGGCGATCGACGCCCATGCGTTCGCGCTCGGGCGCCTCACGGTGCGGTCCGCGCTCGGCGAGCCGCTGCGCGCGCAGATCGACGTGCCGGAGATCACGCCCGAGGAGGCGGTGAGCCTGCGCGTGACGATGGCGGCACCGAGTGCGTTCAAGGCGGCCGGCCTCGACTACAACCCGATCGTTCCGCGCCTGCACATCGATCTGCAGCGCGGCCCCGGCGGCCACGCCTACCTGAGCGTGACCAGCGACCGGCCGATCAACGACCCGTATCTGGACATCATCGTCGAGGCCAACTGGTCGACCGGGCGCATGCTGCGCGACTACACGATGCTGTTCGATCCGACCGAGCGCCGCGCGTTGGCCCAGCAAGAGGCACCGACCGCGCCGCAGATTCCGGCGACGCCGATTCCGCCGCAGGCCACCAACCTGCCGCTGCCCACCGCGCGCCGATCTGCCCAGCCGCCGGCGCCGCGGCCGGTCCGCCCGCCCGAGCCGAAGGTGGAGAGCAGCGCCGGTGGCGATCACGTCACCGTGGCGCGAGGCGACACCGCCGGGCGGATCGCCGCCGCGCACAAGCCGTCCAACGTCTCGCTGGACCAGATGCTGGTCGCGCTGCTGCGCGCGAACCCCGATGCCTTCATCGACGGCAACGTGAACCGGCTGAAGGCCGGCGCGGTGCTGAACCTGCCCGACGCCCAGCAGGCGGCGGCGACGCCGGCCGGCACGGCCCGCGAAACCGTCGTCGCGCAAAGCCGGAACTTCAACAACTTCCGCCGCGAGCTGGCGGAACACGCGCCGGCCACGCGGATGGCGACCGCCAACCGCTCCGCGGCCGGCTCGGTGCAGGCGAATGTCGAGGAACAGGCCTCGGCCGCCGCGTCGCCCGACAAGCTGACGCTGTCCAAGGGTTCGGTGCAAGCCAAGAACGGCCCGGAAGCGCAGGCGCTTGCCGCGCGCAAGGCGGCAGACGCGAAGGCACGGGTCGCCGAACTGAACAAGAACGTCACCGAGCTGAGCAAGCTCGACGGCGCATCCAAGGCCGCAGGCTCCACGCCGCCGGCAGCGGCCGGTGAAACAGCCGCCAAGGGCGGCGTCACGGTCCCGATCGCGGCGGCGCCTCCGGCATCGGCGCCGGCTGTTGCTGCGACCACGGCGGCCACGGCGGCGGCACCCGCGCAGTCGGCCTCCGCTGCGCCCACGCCCGCAGTACAGGCCTCCACCGCTGCCGCACCGGCGGTGCAGGCTTCCGCGACCGCGCCTGCGAAGCCGGCGGCCAAGCCGAAGGTCGTTCCGGTGCCCGCCGCCGAACCGGGCTTCCTGAGCCAGGTCATGGACAACCCGCTGGTACCGGCCGGGGCGGCAGTCATCATCGCGCTGCTGGCCGGCCTCGGGTTCTACCGCGCGCGCCAGCGGCGCAAGACCGGCGAGGTCGACAGCGCGTTCCTGGAAAGCCGTCTGCAGCCGGATTCGTTCTTCGGCTCCAGCGGCGGACAGAATGTGGACACGGCCAAGGCGTCGCCGCCTCCGAGTTCGTCGATGGTCTACTCGCCGAGCCAGCTCGACGCGGCCGGCGATGTCGATCCGGTCGCCGAAGCCGACGTGTACCTCGCCTATGGCCGCGACCTGCAGGCCGAGGAAATCCTCAAGGAAGCGCTGCGCACCAATCCGACCCGCGCATCGATCTACACCAAGCTGCTTGAAATCTACGCGAAGCGGCGCGACGCGAAGTCGTTCGAGCTGACGGCCACCGAAGCCTACGGCCTGATGACCGGCGCGGGCAGCGACTGGGAGCATGTCTGCAAGCTCGGCCAGGAACTCGACCCGGCCAATCCGCTGTATCAGCCCGGCGGCCAGCCGCAAGCGCCGAGCGCGCAGGAGCGCAAGCCGGCAGTACCCGAGGAAATGATCAGCACGATGCCGTTCACCGCGCAGCCGGCGCTGTCGCAGCCGACGATGCCGGTCGATCTCGATCTCGACTTTTCCGCGGACGACCGAAGCCGCAGGCCCGCACCCAAGGTCGCCACCAAGCCGATGGGTCTCATGCGCGCCGACGAAACGCTGCGCGTGCCGATGGACCACGACGAAGCCGCGGAGCATGGGTCGGCGCCGAAGGCCGCCACCAAGCCGATGGGCCTGATGGACGCCAACGAAACGCTGCGCGTGCCGATGGCCCACGACGAGCCCGCGCCGCTCGATGCGACGACCCATGATGGAGACACGCTGCGCGGGCCGATCCATCCTGCCGGCAGCGCCGAGCCGGCGCCTGCGTCCGCCTCGGTGCCGCTCGACA
>JAFECV010000157.1 GCA_018241985.1 Pseudomonadota bacterium
CATGGAGCGCCGGGAGACCCGGTGTCGACGATCGCCGGCGCGAGCGGCGGGATGACGCCGGAACTGATGGCGCAGTTGCGCACGCAGTACGGTCTCGACAAGCCACTGTCGGTGCAACTCGGGGTCTATCTCTGGCAAGTGCTGCATGGTGACCTCGGCTACTCGTATTACTTCAACCTGCCGGTCGCCCACCTGATCGCCGAGCGCATTCCGGCGACGCTGCTGCTGGTCGTCAGCTCGATCCTGTGCGCGTTCGTCGTCGGCACCGCGCTCGGCGTGCTCTCGTCGCGCAAACCGAACGGGCTGCTGTCCCAGTTCGTCACCGTCGTCTCGATGTTCGGCTTCGCCGCGCCGGTGTTCTGGACCGGCATCATGCTGGTGATTCTCTTCGCTTCGGTATTCCCGATCCTGCCGGTCGCCGGCATGCACGGGATCACGTCGAGCCGGCATGGGCTGGAAGGCGCGCTCGACGTGCTGCACCACCTGGTGCTGCCGGCGGTCTCGCTGAGCCTGATCTATCTGGCGCAGTACAGCCGTCTGTCGCGCTCGTCGATGCTGGACGTGCTGGGCTCCGATTTCATCCGCACCGCGCGGGCGAAGGGGCTGTCCGAGCGCGTCGTGCTGTACAAGCACGCGCTGCGCAATGCACTGCTGCCGGTGATCACCGTGCTCGGACTGCAGTTCGGCAACGTGTTGTCCGGCGCCATCCTGGTCGAGACGGTGTTCAACTGGCCCGGCCTGGGCCGGCTCTCGTTCGATTCGGTGCTCAGGCGCGACTACCCGACCCTGCTGGGCCTGCTGCTGATCTCGTCGATCGTCGTGATCGTGATGAATCTCGTGACCGACCTGTGCTATCGGCTGGCGGACCCGCGGATCAAGACATCATGAACACACAGACATCCACCGTTGCCGACGCCTCTACTCCCGGCCCGTCGCTGCCGAAGACCGAGCACCCGGGCGCCGAGGCGTTGCGCATGTTCGTGCGCAATCCGTCGGCGATCATCGGCATGGTGTTGTTCCTCGTCATCGCCGTGGCGTCGATCGCCGGCCCGTGGATCGACCCCGCGGACCCGTTCGAGATTCGGGTGGCGCCGCTGACGCCGCCGTTCACCCCGGATGCCTGGCTCGGCAGCGACTACCTGGGCCGCGACGTGCTGACGACCCTGATCTACGGCGGCCGCGTGACGCTCGTGATCGGTGCCGTCGCGGCACTGATCGCGGCGCTGATCGGCATCACCTTCGGCGCGCTGGCCGGCTACTACGGAGGCAAGGTCGATGCGCTGCTGATGCGCATCACCGAATTCTTCCAGGTGCTGCCGGCGCTGTTGTTCGCGATGGTCGTGGTGGCGCTGTTCTCGCCGACGCTGCTGACCGTCACGATCGCGATCGGGATCGTGATCTGGACCGGGACCGCACGGCTGACCCGCGCCGAGTTCCTGAAATTCCGCGACCTGGAGTTCGTCCGCGCCGAACGCGCGATCGGCGCGCGCAACGCCCGCATCATCTGGAAAGTGATCCTCCCGAACGCGTTGCCGCCGCTGATCGTCACGATCGCGCTGTCGGTGGGCGCGGCCATCCTGTTCCAGGCCGGGTTGTCGTTCCTGGGCCTCGGCGATCCGAACGAAATGACCTGGGGACTGATGATCGGATCGAGCCGCGACTACATCCTCTCCTGCTGGTGGGCCGTCGCGTTTCCGGGTGCGGCGATCTTTCTCACGGTGCTGGCGATCAGCCTGATCGGCGACGGACTGAACGACGCGCTGAATCCGAAGCTGAGGGCGCGCTGATGAGCATTTCCGCAACCCCGGTGCTGCAGGTCGAAGACCTGCGCGTCGAATTCAAGACGCGACGCGGCACGGCGATGGTGCTTAATGGGGTCGACTTCGATCTGTACGGCGGCGAGACCCTGTGCGCGGTCGGCGAATCCGGATGCGGCAAGAGCATGACCGCGCTGGCGCTGCTGCGGCTGATTCCGTCGCCGCCTGGAAAGATCAGCGGCGGGCGCATGATGTTCCAGAACGAAGATCTGGCACGGGCGAGCGAAGCGCGCATGCGCGAGGTTCGCGGCAACCGCATCTCGATGATTTTCCAAGAGCCGATGACATCGCTGAATCCGGTTTTCACGGTCGGCGATCAGATCGGCGAGTCCCTCAGGCTGCACGCGGGCCTGGGCGCCGCCGCCGCGCGCGCGCGCACGATCGAAATGCTGCAGCAGGTCGGCATACCGGCTCCCGAGCGACGCGTCGACGAGTATCCGCACCAGATGTCCGGGGGCATGCGCCAGCGCGTGATGATCGCGATGGCGCTGGCCTGCCGCCCCGACGTGCTGATCGCGGACGAGCCGACCACGGCGCTCGACGTCACGGTGCAGGCCCAGATCTTCGACCTGCTGCGCGAGCTGCAGCGCGAGCGCGGGACCGCCATCCTGCTGATCACGCACGACATGGGCGCGGTCGCCGAAATGGCCGATCGGGTAATGGTGATGTACGCGGGGCGCGTGGTAGAACGCGGCACCACCGAGCAGGTACTGGCGCGCCCCGGCCATCCGTACACCCAGGGCCTGATCGAATGCCTTCCGGAGCTCGGCAGCAGCATGATCGAGGAGCGCAAGGAACTGGCCGAGATTCGCGGCGTGGTCCCGTCGATCTGGGAGCTGGGCAGCGGTTGCGCGTTTCGCGAGCGCTGCCCGCGGGCCATGGCGATCTGCGCGCAGCGCGTGCCGCCGATGTTCGACCTCGATCGAGCGGCCGGCGCGGGATCGAGCCACGCCCATGCCGCAGCCTGCTGGCTGCACGCCGAGCAGCCTTCGGAGGCGCTGGCATGACGATGCAGGACGCCCGGCAGATCTCGGCAGCCGCGACACCGGGCGTGCTGCTGTCGGTGCGGGATCTGCAGGTGCATTTTCCGCGCGCCAGGTCCGGCTGGTTCGCCCCGCCGGAGGTGGTGAAGGCGGTCGACGGGGTGTCGTTCGACGTTCCACGCGGCAAGACGCTGGCGATCGTCGGGGAGTCGGGATCGGGCAAGACCACGACCGCACTCGCCGCGATGCGGCTGTCGCCGATCACCGGCGGCCAGATCAGGCTCGGAGACACCGACCTGGGCGCGCTCGACGGCGAGGCGCTGCGGCTGCAGCGGCGGCGCATGCAGATCGTCTTTCAGGATCCTTATTCGTCGCTGAACCCGCGCGAACGCGCCGGGGCCGCGGTGCGTGCGCCGCTCGACCTGATGAGCGTGGGCACGCCGGCCCAGCGCAGCGAGCGCGTCGCCGAGCTGTTTACCGCGGTCGGCCTGCGGCCGGAGCAGCAGCGGCTGTTTCCGCACCAGTTCTCCGGCGGACAGCGGCAACGGATCAACATCGCGCGGGCGCTGGCGACGAACCCGGAGCTGGTCGTCTGCGACGAGCCGGTGTCGGCACTCGACATCGCGATTCGGGCGCAGATCCTCAACCTGCTCGCACGGCTGCAGCGCGAGCTCGGCCTCGCCTATCTGTTCATCTCGCACGACATGGCGGTGGTCGAGCACATCTGCGACGACATCGCGGTGATGTATCTCGGCCAGATCGTCGAGCGCGCGCCGCGCCGCGCGTTCTTCGGCAACCCGCTGCATCCATACAGCGTGGCGCTGATGTCGGCGGTCCCGACCGTGCACGGCGGTCGCAGGCATGCTGCACGACGAATCAAGCTCACCGGCGATCCGCCCAGCCCGATCGATCCCCCGATAGGATGCCGTTTCGCCGCCCGCTGCCCCGTGGCCGAACCGGCTTGCGCGGCCGAGCCGCAGCCGCTGCGCGAGGTCGTCCCCGGCCATTGGGTGCGCTGCCGTCGTGTCGACCTGGCGGACGGCGTGCCGCAGGCGCCGCTGCGCGCGCCGCAAGCCTGACCCCTTCAATCTTCGGAGCCCCCATGAACGACGTCACCGTCTATTCGGCGCGCAAGATCATCACGATGAACACGATGCAGCCGACTGCGACCCATGTCGCGGTGCGCGATGGACGCATTCTCGCGGTCGGTGACCTCGACCGGATGAAGGCTTGGGGCACGCATCGTCTTGACATGCGCTTTGCCGACAAGGTGCTGATGCCCGGCCTGGTCGAAGGGCATTGCCACTTGAAAGAGGGCAGCATGTGGGAGATACCCTACCTGGGCTGGTTCGAGCGCCGCGATCCGCAGGGCAAGGTCTGGCCCGGGCTGCGGTCGATGGGGGCGGTGGTCGAACGGCTCGCCGGGATCGACGCGCAGATGCGCGCCGCCGGCAAGGGCGACGACGAACCGCTGATCGCCTGGGGTTTCGATCCGATCTATTTCGTAGGCGGCGAGCGCATGACCGTCGAGCACCTGGATCGTGCCAGCCAGACGCGGCCGATCGTGGTCTCGCATTCGAACGGCCACGTGATGAACGTCAATTCGGCGACGATGCGGCTGTGCGACATCAATGCCGAGACCGAGGTCGAGGGCGTCGTCAAGTTCAGCAGCGGGCCGAGCGCCGGCCACCCGACCGGCGAGCTGCAGGAGCCGGGCGCGATGTTCCTCGCGCTGCGCAAGATCGGCAACGCCGGCTTGCTCGCGCCGATGACCGAAGACGGCGTGCGCTCATTCGCCAGCCTGGCCTGCATGCAGGGCGTAACCACCGCGACCGATCTGGTGAATCGCCTGACCGATGCGGATTGCGCGGTGCTGGAGGCCGCGACCGCGGACGACGCCTGCAGCGTCCGCATCCTGCCGGCGTTCCAGGCGTTCCACGGCACGCATGGCGCGACACAGGGCGCCGAGCACGTGAAGAGCCTGATGCCGCGGAGCACCGACCGGCTGCGCTACGGCCTGGTCAAGATGATGCTCGACGGCTCGATCCAGGGCTTTTCGGCGCGGCTGCGCTGGCCGGGCTATTACAACGGCGCGGCGAACGGTATCTGGGTGACCGCGCCGGTGCAGTATGAGGCCGACTTCGAGGCCTACCACCGGGCCGGCCTGCTGATCCACACGCACACCAACGCCGACGAGGCGAGCGAAGCGGCGATCAACGCAATCGAGCGGGTTCTGACGCGCGCGCCGCGCCCCGATCATCGCCACACGCTGCAGCACGGCCAGATGATCGATGCGCCGCTGTTCAAACGCATGAAGGCGCTCGGCCTGTCGGTGAATCTGTTCACCAATCACATCTGGTACTGGGGCGACCAGCATTACGAAATGACGATGGGGCCGGACCGGGCGCACCGGATGGACGCCTGCGGCAGCGCGCTGGCCGCCGGCGTGCCGCTCGCGATCCATTCCGATGCACCAGTCACGCCGCTGGGACCGCTGTTCACCGCGTGGTGCGCGGTGAACCGGATCACGCCATCGGGCCGCGTGCTGGGCCCGTCCGAGCGCATCAGCGTGGAACAGGCGCTGCATGCGATCACGCTGGGGCCGGCCTGGACGCTGAAACTCGACCAGGAGATCGGCAGCATCGAATGCGGCAAGCGGGCCGACTTCTGCGTGCTCGAGGACGACCCGCTTTCCGTCGATCCGATAGCGCTGAAAGACGTGCGCGTGTGGGGTACGGTGCTGTCGGGCCGGGTGTTCCAGGCACGCACGAGTGCGGCTGCCGGATGACGGCGAAGCGGCTGCCGCTGACCGTCATCGGCGGCTTTCTGGGCGCCGGCAAGACCACGCTGCTGAACCGCTGGCTGCGCGAATCCAGGGGGATCCGCATGGCGGTGCTGGTCAATGATTTCGGCGAGATCAACGTCGACGCCGATCTGATCGCGGCGAGTTCCGGAGACACGATCGCGCTCAGCAACGGCTGC